>CBFGNE010000053.1:0-10939 GCA_965649995.1 uncultured Mucilaginibacter sp. | reverse complement strand
CAAAACCCATCCTTAACTTATATGGCACTTACTGCCCGTGCAGCAGATTACGCCGTAGATCAGCTTAAAAAAGGTAATATTTAATTTTTAATAGCTATCAAAATGACTGACAAGAAAGAAGAGACCCCAGCCTCCGGCGCGTCCAGGCGGGATTTTATTAAGAATACTTCGTTGGCAGCTGCCGGTTTTATGATTGTACCGCGCTTTGTTTTGGGCGGTAAGGGTTATAGGGCACCAAGTGATATGCTGCAGGTAGCGGGTGTTGGTGCCGGCGGTAAAGGCGAAAGCGATATTGCCAACTTTGCTAAAAGCGGCAAAGCGGATATAGCTTTCCTTTGCGATGTGGATGACCGCCGCGCCGCCAATTCGGTAAAGCGTTTCCCCAAAGCAAAATATTATAAAGACTGGCGCGAGATGTTAGATAAGGAAGGAAAGAATATCGATGCGGTATCTGTTTCCACTCCCGATCATAACCACGCTATTGTGGCCCTTGGCGCAATGCAGCTGGGTAAACACGTTTATGTTCAAAAGCCATTAACCCACGATATTTGGGAAGCAAGGGAACTTACCGCCGCTGCCAAAAAATACAAAGTGGTAACACAAATGGGCAACCAGGGTGCATCAAACGATGGCACCCGCCAGTTGGCCGAGTGGTATAACGCAGGGCTGATAGGCGATGTGCATACCGTATACTGCTGGACAAACCGCCCGGTATGGCCGCAGGGCATACAATGGCCAACCACAAAAGCAGAAGTGCCCAAAGAATTGGATTGGAACTTGTGGTTGGGTACTGCGCCATACAAAGAATACGTAGATAAGTTAGTGCCGTTTAACTGGCGAGGATGGTGGGATTACGGTACCGGCGCCCTTGGCGATATGGGCTGCCACCTGGTAGAAGCACCGTTCCGTGTGCTTGGTTTAGAGTATGTAAAAGATGTACAGGCCAGCGTAGGTACCGTATATGTAGACGAGTTTAAACGCGGGCGCTTCCCAGAAAGTTGCCCACCCTCAAGCCATATTACCTTAACTTTCCCTAAAACCAAAAAAACCAAAGGCGATGTAACCGTACACTGGATGGACGGCGGTATACAACCCGAGCGCCCCCAGGAGCTTGGTCCTGATGAAAAGTTTGGAGATGATGGCAACGGTACATTGTTTATTGGTACAAAAGGAAAAATGATAGCCAGCACGTACAGCTCTAACCCGCTGTTGCTGCCAACATCGCGCACCAAAGAAGTTAATGTAAAACAAACTTATGCACGTGTGGAAGGGCAGTCGGAAGGCCACTATAAACAATGGGTAGAGGCTTGTTTGGCAGGTTACGGTAAAATGGAGGTAAGTTCGCCATTTGAAACCGCGGGCCCGCTTACCGAAGCTTTATTGATGGCAAACCTGGCCGTTCGCGGGCATGATGTTGTGCCGAAAGGCAAATCGGAAAGCGTAAAATTACTGTGGGATAACAACGCCATGAAAGTTACTAACTTTGATGAAGTAAACCAGTTTGTAAAACGCGAATACAGGAAAGGCTGGTAACGCTTGGCAGCACTAATTAACAGATCACTAATTCAAAAAAATTAAATAAAATGAATAGAAGAGACGCATTAGGCAGGGTTGGTTTAATCCTTGGCGGAACTATCATCGGGGCAGAGTTTTTTATATCAGGATGTAAATCGGGCAGCAGCTTAAATACTGACGACCTGGCTGCCCCGGAAACCACCGCGTTTTTAGACGAAGTTGGCGAAACCATATTGCCTGCAACCAGCACCCCGGGTGCAAAGGAAGCCAAAGTAGGCGCATTTATGGCCGTAATGGTAAAAGATTGCTACACCGAAGCCGACCAAAAGGCCTTTAAAGAAGGCATAGGTAAACTGGATGAGGCCAGCAGCAAAAAATTCAGCAAAAAATTTATGGAAGCCACTCCGGCGCAACGTACCGAGCTTTTAACTGAGCTTGATAAAGAAGCTAAAGAGTATGCAACAAAAAGGAATGCAGACGTTGAGGCAGACAAAGCTAAGCACAAAGGCGAAAAGGATTACAAAGCTGCGGATGTGCCTAACCATTACTTCACCATGATGAAACAATTAACCTTGCTGGGTTACTTTACATCAGAAGTAGGCGCCACAAAGGCACTGCGCTACGTACCGGTACCGGGCAAATACGATGGCAACTATCCATACAAAAAAGGCGACCGCGCCTGGGCCCTTTCATAGGAAAAACCCCACCCAAACCCTCCCGACAAGGAGGGATTTTTTTTAATCTTTTCTTGGGCGGGATTTTAAGAATACTTATTATATTACGCACCTGTTAAATGAAAATTAAATTTCCCAAATCGCTCCCCACCGGGTAGCACTTTAGAAGAGACAAATAGACTAAATATGAGTAAAAGAAAATTGCGAATGGGCATGATCGGCGGCGGTAAGGATGCCTTTATTGGCGCTATACACCGCATTGCCGCTAACATGGATGGCCAAATAGAATTAGTTTGCGGGGCATTAAGCGTTAACCCCGAAATTGCACAGGAAAGCGGCCGTATCCTTTTCCTGGATGAGAGCCGCATCTACAATAACTTTGATGAAATGTTTAAGGCTGAGGCAAATATGCCTGCTGATAAACGAATGGATTTTGTAACCATTGTTACGCCAAACTTTGCCCATTTTGCCCCGGCGATGCAGGCTTTGGAGAACGGCTATAACGTAGTGGTAGAAAAGCCGGTAACCTTTACGCTCGAGGAGGCCCAAAAACTGAAGGCCAAGGTAGAAGAAACAGGCCTGATGCTGTTGCTTACCCATACTTACGCCGGCTACCCAATGGTGAAAGAAGCTAAGCAGATCATTAAAGCCGGCTCGCTTGGTAAAGTGCGCAAAATATATGTAGAATACATACAAGGCTGGTTGCATCGCCTATCCGAGCGCGAAGGCAATGCACAGGCATCGTGGCGTACCGACCCATCAAAATCGGGCAAAAGCGGTTGCATGGGCGATATAGGCACACATGCCGCACACCTGGCAGAATATATTTCGGGCAAAAAAATCACACAGTTAAATGCTTCCCTAAACATTGTAGTGGACGGCCGCATGCTGGATGACGACGGCGCGGTATTATTAAGATTTGAAGATAATGTAACCGGCACTTTAACCGCATCGCAAATTGCTGCGGGTGAGGAAAATGCTTTAAAAATACGCGTTTATTGCGAAAACGGCGGTTTAGAGTGGGCGCAGCAGGAGCCAAACACCCTTACTGTAAAATGGAGCGACAAACCAGCACAAACGCTTCGCGCCGGCAGCGGTTATACCGATAGGCTATCAAGCTATGCAACACACAACTGCCGTACGCCGGGAGGCCACCCCGAAGGTTACCTGGAGGCATTTGGCAACCTGTACCGCAATTTTGCTTTGGCATTAAGTGCAAAGATAGAAGGTGCAGAGCCTAAGGAAGAATGGCTGGATTTCCCATCTATCGATGATGGTATCCGCGGTATGGCATTTATCAATAACGTGGTTGCATCAAACAACAGCGACCAAAAATGGACTGATTACGTTATCTAATAATACACATGAACACTATAAAAGGGCCGGCGATATTTTTAGCACAATTTGTAGGCAACGAAGCGCCTTTCAACGATTTAAGCTCCATCTGTAAATGGGCAGCGGGGCTTGGCTATAAAGGCGTACAGCTACCCACAAACGACCCGCGTTTTATCGACCTGCAAAAAGCGGCAGAAAGCAAAACCTATGCCGACGAAATTAAAGGCATTGTAAACGCCGCCGGTTTAGAAATTACCGAGTTATCTACCCACTTACAAGGCCAGTTAGTTGCCGTAAACCCGGCGTACGATTCATTGTTCGACGCTTTTGCGCCGGATAGCTTGAAAAACAACCCGGCCGAAAGGCAAAAATGGGCTGTGCAGCAGTTAAAATATGCTGCCAAAGCATCGCAAAACCTTGGGCTGAATGCACACGTTACTTTTAGCGGCGCGCTAATATGGCAAACAGTTTACCCCTGGCCGCAACGCCCTGCAGGCCTGGTTAATACCGCATTTACCGAGTTGGCCAAACGCTGGGAGCCTATCCTGAACGTGTTTGACGAGAACGGCGTAGACCTTTGCTACGAGATACACCCGGGCGAGGACCTGCACGATGGCATCACTTACGAAATGTTTTTGGAGAAAGTAAACAACCACAAGCGTGCGTGCTTGCTTTACGATCCATCGCACTTTGTGCTGCAAGCGCTGGATTATTTAGAGTACATTGATATTTACCACGAGCGCATTAAAATGTTCCACGTAAAGGATGCCGAGTTTAACCCTACCGGAAGGCAGGGCGTTTACGGCGGCTACCAGGACTGGATAAACCGCGCCGGCCGTTTCCGCTCATTGGGCGATGGGCAGGTAGATTTTAAAGCCATATTCAGTAAATTAACCCAATACAATTATAAAGGCTGGGCGGTATTAGAATGGGAATGTGCATTAAAACACCCCGAAGACGGTGCGAGAGAAGGCGCACAGTTTATAAAAGACCACATCATCCGGGTAACCGACCGTACTTTTGATGATTTTGCCGGATCAGGCTCTGATGAAACATTTAACCGTAAGCTTATCGGCTTATAATATTGAGAAGAATTTAAACCAATTAACCCCAAAACCTAATTAAAAAAATGGCCACTACTACAATTAACCGTACACAGTTATTCCGGGCGAGTTGCCTGGCCCTGCTGGTAACTTCATTATCCTTTGGTATCCGCGCGGGTATCTTAAATAAACTTGGGGTAGATTTTAACCTTGATAAAGAGCAACTTGGCACCATCACCGCAACAGCATTTTGGGGCTTCCCTTTGGCCATGATATTCGGCGGCGTTATAGTTGATATCATCGGTATGAAAAAGTTGCTTGTTTTGGCTTTCGTGTTCCATTTGCTGGGCATCGCATTGACCATTTGTGCGCCGTATTTCCCAAGTCCTTACTGGGCCTTATTCCTATCTACCCTGCTGGTAGGTTTAGCTAACGGCACTGTAGAAGCAGCTTGTAACCCCTTGGTAACTTCGCTTTATACCGAAGAAAAAACCACCAAATTGAGCCATTTCCACTTGTGGTTCCCGGGCGGTATCGTAATAGGTACGCTTCTGGTTACCTTGTTTAGCAAACTCGGCTTTGGCTGGCAGATACAGGTGGGCACTATGCTTGTCCCCACCCTTATTTATGGTTATTTGTTCTCTAAACTCGATTTCCCGGTTACCGAACGCGTGGCATCAGGCGTAAGTATGGCCGGTATGTACAGGGCACTGCTTAATCCGCTGTTCATTTTCATGATGATATGCATGTTGGGTACCGGTATTACCGAGCTGTTTACCGGGCAATGGATAGATGTATTGCTGAAGAACGTGAGCAGCAACGCCATCCTTCTGCTTACGCTGGAAACGGGTATCATGGTAGTTGGCCGCGCGTTTGCTAAGCCGATTTTGAAGCAGTTCACACCTCAAACCGTGCTATTGTTTTCAACCATACTTGCGGCGCTTGGCCTATACTTATTAAGTACACAATCGGGCAACACCCTGTTTTTAGCGGCTATTATATTCGGTATGGGCGTTTGCTTCTTCTGGCCGATGATGCTGGGTTTCGTGAACACCAACCTGCCAAAAACAGGTGCGTTAGGGCTCAACCTGATGGGTGGCGCGGGTATGTTCGCGGTATCTATCTACACCATATTTATGGGTAAATATTATGATGATATCGTTAAAGCGGCAGCAGGCGATAATACCAAAGCAGGCGTAATGGTATTGCAGGCAACGTTGGTAATACCCATCGTACTGATCGTGGCTTTTGCCGGGCTGGTTATATACATGCGCAGCAGAGGCAAAACAGCACCTTTAGCAAACCCGGTAGTTTAAATAAATTATCGGCAGTAAGTTAAAAAGCTGTATTTTTCGGAAGTTTTAAATTCTATAATATATTACCCCATGAAAAAAGTTTTTATTGTTTTAGGCCTTAGTTTAGTGATAGCGGCATGTGGTGGCAGCAAACCCGGCGAAGGCGATGGCAGCGATACCGGCAGCACTACGGCAACCGATCAGGCAGCCAAAGCGGCTCAGCCTAATGCAGATACATCGGCTAACAAAATTGGCACCGAACCGGCAGCTGCAGGCAAAGGCGCTACCTTAATTGCAGGAAGCGATTGTACCACCTGCCATAAAGAGCACGAGAAGGTGATAGGGCCTGCGTTTGCCGATATTGCAAAAAAATATACAGCAGCAGACGAAGAAAAGCTTGCCAAAAAAGTGATAGCGGGCGGTGCCGGCAACTGGGGCGATATAGCTATGACCCCGCACCCCACCATCTCGCTTGATGATGCAAAAGAAATGGTGAAATACATCTTATCGGTAAAGTAACCCGATAAGTACAAATCAATTTTAGTTATACCGGTGGAGCCTGTCTTTTTGGTGCCCGCCGGTATAAATTAAAAATAACCGCTGTGCCGGCTTAAAGCTTTTATAGGCGCGTATATAACCTCCGCTTCAAAATCAGCCCGCCAATTATGACAGTAACAACTCGTATTAAGCTATCTACCATGATGTTCCTCCAGTTTTTTATCTGGGGTGCATGGTTTGTAACTATGGGGACGTACCTGGGCAAAATATTAAGCGCAACAGGCGTGCAAAACGCAACAGCTTATTCCAGCCAGTCGTGGGGAGCCATCATAGCGCCCTTTATTATAGGATTAATTGCCGACCGTTATTTTTCTGCCCAAAAAGTTTTGGGCATTTTACATTTAACCGGGGCAGCTATCCTTTACTACATTACAACCATTACAAACTTTAGCGCATTCTTACCGGCTATATTTGCTTACATGATCGTTTACATGCCAACCCTGGCATTGGTAAATTCCGTATCCTTTAGGCAAATGACAAACCCGAGCAAAGAGTTCCCGCCCATTAGGGTTTTTGGGACCGCAGGCTGGATAGTTATAGGCCTGTTTATAGGATGGCTGGGCTGGGAGAAAACCGGCACGTTGAACGAGACATTTAGTACTATCGTCGGCAGTAGCCTTTCTTCCTTTTTACAAGGCGGCACACTTATCTTAACTTTTAAGACTGCGGCAGCGGCCTCATTGCTATTAGGCTTGCTTAGCTTTACGCTGCCAGCTACGCCTCCTGCAAAAAAAGGGCAGAAAACTTCATTTCGCGATATTATTGGACTGGAATCCATAGGCTTGTTAAAAAACAAATCGTATCTGGTGTTTTTCCTGTCATCGGTAGCTATCTGCATACCCCTGGCCTTCTACTATAACTTCACCAATTCTTTTTTAAACGAGGTTGGTATGAAAGAAGCAGCAACCAAACAGTCGTTCGGGCAAATGTCTGAGTTGGCCTTTATGGCTTTAATGCCGCTATTCTTTATCCGCCTTGGCGTTAAAAAAATGCTTGCTGTTGGTATGCTTGCGTGGGTATTAAGGTATGTGTTTTTTGCCTATGGCGATGTTGGCAGCAATTATTGGATGCTGATAGCCGGTATTGTACTGCATGGCATTTGTTACGATTTTTTCTTTGTAACCGGGCAAATTTATACCGATAACCTTGCCGGAGAGAAGTTTAAAAGCGCGGCACAGGGCTTTATTACGCTGGCTACCTACGGTGTGGGTATGCTTATTGGCTCGTATATATCCGGCCCGATAGTAGACAACTGGAAAACATCTGCGAGCACACACAACTGGACTAGCATATGGCTAATACCGGGCGGCATTGCAGCTGTTGTATTGATCGTATTCTTGCTGTTCTTTAAAGATAAAAACCAAATACAAACCAGCCCGTCGTTAGAAATTGATGGCGAACCAGAAGGGCGTTTAGAAGTATAATAACCATGAAAAACCAAAACAGGAGAACGGCCATAAAAGGCCTTTTAGCAGGTACCGCCGCCATTGGCGCATCGGGCATGTTATCGCCTTTCACAACCGAAGGAAAAGAAATAATGGCTGATAAATTGAAAGGAAACATTAACCACGCAGTTTGCCGCTGGTGTTACGGCGATATTTCGCTGGACGACCTTTGCGCGGCCGCCGTAAATATCGGTATAAAAGGCATCGACCTGGTCGGCCCCGGTGATTGGCCTACCCTAAAAAAGCATGGCTTATTTTCGAGCATGTGTAATGGGGCCGAAATAAACCTAACCGATGGTTTCGGCGATAAAGTATACCATGCCGAATTGCAAAAGCGCTATACCGAAATGATACCCAAAGTAGCCGAAGCAGGATATAAAAACCTAATATGCTTTAGTGGCAGCCGCCGTGGTAAAGACGATGAAACGGGCTGGAACAATTGCGTGGAAGGCCTTAAACCTTTGCTGCCTATTGCCGAAAAACACGGCGTGGTATTGGTGATGGAACTGCTGAATAGCAAAATTGACCATAAAGATTACCAGTGCGATAGGGTAGAGTGGGGCGCCGAGCTTTGTAAAAGGCTGAACAACGAAAACTTTAAACTGCTGTTTGATATTTACCACATGCAAATAGATGAGGGCGATGTTATCCGTAATATCCGTGCTTACCATCAGTATATAAACCACTATCATACCGGCGGTGTACCCGGCCGTAACGAAATTGACGATACCCAGGAGCTTTACTACCCGGCCATTATGAAGGCGATTGTAGAGACGGGGCACAAAGGTTTTGTAGCACAGGAATTTATCCCCAAACAAAAAGATAAATTAACCTCGCTGCGCAAGGCTGTACACATATGCGACGTTTAAACCTTAGTGGTATTTAAACGTCTTAGTTCGGATTATAAACAAACATAAATGACAACCAGAAGAAATTTTTTGGCACAGGCAGGCTTAGCTTCGGCGGCATTGATGCTGGCGCCACAGTTACTATCGGCAAAAGAAAAAAACGGCGTTGGTCTGCAATTATACAGCTTGCGCGACCAACTGCCTAAGGATGTGAAGGGCGTAATTGCAAACATCGCAAAGGCAGGCTACTCGGAAGTAGAAACTTTCGGTTACTCTAAGCAAGGCGGTTTTTGGGGGTTAAGCGCAAAGGAATTTAGCGCTTTGCTAAAAGCAAACGGCTTAACTACCCCAAGCGGCCACTACGGTTTGGATGAGTACTTCGGCAGCGGTAAAACAGACCAACTGAACAGCTACATCGAAAGTGCACATGCAACCGGCCAAACCTATATTATTATCCCAGGCATAAATCACGAGTTTATTAAAACAGCAGCTGATTTTAAAGCTGTGGCTGAGAAAATGAACAAGATAGCCGAGATATTAAAACCACAGGGGCTAAAATTAGGCTACCATAACCACAACTTTGAGTGGAAAGAAACCGAGGGAACTACTTTTTACGATACCATTTTAAACGATACCGACCCTAAATTGGTAAACATGGAAATGGATATTTATTGGGTAGTGCGAGCGGGTTATGATCCTTTGGCGATATTTAAAAAACACCCTGGCCGGTTTACTTTTGTGCATGTGAAGGATATGGATAAAACCAATCACGAACTGAACACAGAAATAGGCAACGGTACTATCGACTTTAAAGCAATACTTGGGCAGGCAAAGTTAGCAGGCATCAAACATTTTATTGTTGAGCAGGAGAACTTTACTAATATCGACCCATACCAAAGTATAGCACAAAGCAGCAGGTACATCAAAAATTTACTTGCCGTTTAGTATTAGTACGAACCAATAATCTAATAAAATATGAAACACCAATTAATATTCACCGCATTGCTTTCGGGCAGTTTTTTTGTGGCGACCGCGCAGCAGGGTGCCAAACCGGAGGATACCGAAAAATGGGAGCCGGTACCGAAGGTAGTTACTGCAGGTAAAACAACCAGCGATGCCCCGTCTGATGCTATTGTATTATTCGATGGTAAAAACCTGGATGAATGGGTGAACGTAGCCGACGGTAGCCCCGCCAAATGGGATGTTAAGAATGATGTGCTGACGGTAAACAAGTCGACAGGTAACATACAAACCAAAAAATCATTTGGCAGCTACCAGTTGCACATCGAATGGAAAGTGCCTGCCAACATTACCGGTACCGGCCAGGGGCGTGGCAATAGCGGCGTGTTCTTAGCGTCGATAGGCAAGGGCGATTTGGGTTACGAATTGCAGGTATTAGATTCGTACAACAATAAAACCTACGTAAACGGTATGGCAGGCAGTATTTACAAGCAATTTATCCCGCTTGCGAACCCAACCAAGCCGCCGGGCGTATGGAACGTTTACGATGTAATATGGACCGCCCCCACCTTTGATGGTGATAAAGTAAAAACCCCGGCCCGCGTTACTGTTTTATTTAACGGCGTACTGGTAGAAAACAATATCGAACTGCTTGGCCCAACGCAATACATTGGCGCGCCGGGTTACCGCGCAGCCCATGGCCCAAGCCCAATAAAGCTGCAGGCCCACGGCGATAAAAGCGAACCGCTTAGCTTCAGGAATATTTGGGTGAGGGAGTTGTAAAAAACCTCTTGCTCGTTTGATATAAAAGCCGGCTTTCTGGAAAGGGGAGCCGGCTTTTTTTATACAATCCTGCGCTATTGGCAAATGCAAGCCAGCAGAGGGCAGTGATTCCTTCACCCCACCTTTTCATAATAACTAATCCCCGCCGCGCCATAATTCCGTAGCACATCCACGGCTTCCTGGGCAAGGCGGGCGGTTTTGGTGGTAATGTTCATTACTACCTGTGGCCCGTATGCTGCCGGGATTAATTCAATGTCTTCTTCCAAAAACTCGTTGCCCAGCAGGTATTCATGGGCATCTTGTGCGTGTGCTGTATCGTCAAAGGTGGCGGTGGCAATATGTGGTGTCATTGGCTGCTATGTTTGTTGGTATGCAACAGTTTAATAGTTCATTTGTTCACTGGTTCAATAGTTCGCTGGTGTATGGTGCCTAACTTATTGGTAAGGCAGGCTTCAGCTTTACCTTTTAGTTTTCGCCTTTTAC
>CBFGNE010000052.1:0-11188 GCA_965649995.1 uncultured Mucilaginibacter sp. | reverse complement strand
TATTAAATACGCATAACCATGGCCCAAAACGTGGTTCCAGTCGGTATTACGCGTGCGGTTTCCATCAGTGATAGAATCGCCCTGGAACAGGAAAGTATAACCATCACCATCTTTTTCATTTGCAGTTAATGCTGCTGCATTAGTAGCCACCGGCAATATTAAAGCTGCCGCCCCAATAACCGAAGCTTGTTTGATAAAATCCCTGCGTGATGTTTGGCCCATATATTTCCTGATTTTTTATGGCGTAAATTACTGATTGCCCGCAATAGTTTTGCAATGAAATATTTTTAGCGTAGGTGACATGAGGTATCCCGCTGAGATACAGATTGGCTTCCTTCGCTCCGAGGGAATAATATATCGGTCGAGGCCTGTAGTGTTCTAAACTTGCGATCATGTCCGCATCACGAGTTAACTCACCCCGACGGCACTATCGTGCGTCGACCCTCTCTGCTACGCAAAGAGGGTGAAAAGCTCGTCGCCCGCTGCCTACCGGCAGGCAGCGGGGAGTCAAATATGCGAGCGATAGGAGCCTAATTCAAGGTTTTCGAACACACGATAGCGAGACCCATTAACAATTTTGACGCATCTGCACCACCCTGTGGGCGTATTGTTTATATTGCCGTATATTTGGGGGTTGCTGCGCCACTTTGGCAAATAACAATAAAGCTAAACGATATGAAACACGATGATGTAGTTGCAGCGCTAAAAGTAATTGCCGAAAAGGGCATGGCCATCAACATGAATAAAGAGGACTTGAAAGACCTGCGTGCCTATAACCTTATAGATATGGCCAAAGGCGCAGAAAATGACCGGTCGCCTGCATGTACGCTTACCAAAAAAGGAAGGGTGATGCTTAAGGCAAATTCAAAACCGAAGGATCCGCCTGCATAGTAACGCCGGCTTTAGGCATTTTATCAGCACTTACTAAAACCAGGTGTTTGTAAAGCAAGGCAAATAAAACCATCGCAATTACGGTATGCGAGGTAATTAGCAAGGGCGTCCCCATTATCCATGGCGCGGCCAGCAAACCACTATTTAACAACCCATTAAGCCCTATAAGCACATAGCTTAATATAAACACCAGCGGCAAGGTTAAAAACCCTAAAACATACAGCCAGGCATATTTATTACCAATAACCCGGTAAGCCTTTATTATTGGTGGTAAGCCAAGCGCCAAAACGATGGCCGAGCAGATCAGCACCATTTGCGAGTGGCTTAAACTTGCTTTGAGCAGGTGCCGGGTTACCATCATTTCGTCCCCACTGCCCATCGTGGCCTGGCTAATGCGGCCGAAGGGGATGTTGGCAAATATCAGCGCAAAACCAGCAGCATGCCTTTTCATATTCGTGGAGTTCAGCAAGAACATACCAAGCCACATCAGCATAAAAGAAAATAAAGGGCCCGTAAGCGTTGCCATCCATGCTAAAGGGTGTGCTTTTTGGCAGCCTTCGCATATGCCCCATACATTAAAATCCCTGGCACCCCAGGCACCACATATGATGCGGCCGGTGATGATGTGCACCGTTTCGTGCAACTCGAGCATTACTAATGTTAATAATAAAAACGCGAGGATATAACGGAGCGATAATTTGAGGTGCATGGCAAGGGTTTCAATAATGGCATCAGACACCATAAACCCAATTGAGGTTACACCTGAGTAGTTTTGTATTTAGCTGCTAATCTTTAATAAAGCTCGCCCCTTGCTGGTATTCGGGCTTTTTTACTTGCTTCTTCAATCCCTGGAAACTATTCATCGGCCCCTGTGCGGCCAGCAAATTGATCAGCCAGGCAGGGATATTACCGCCGGGATCTACCTGTAGGGTATACAATACCCTTACCTTACTTTTTGCAAGCGGGGTAATTACCCACTCGCCTTTTGAGGCGGTGATGCGTACAATATCATCTTTTACAGGCACAAAGCCGGCTACGGCTGGCCCGTATACAGTAACCACTTTGGTTTCGGGGTTTTGATGTACGGTTAAATGGGCTACAAAATCGCGATTGGTAGCCGGCCACGGCACGTCTATTTCCGAGTAATAATAAAGCTCTGAGGGCGATACCTGTTTAATAAGCGTACACAGGCTGGTATGCGAAACCCACTCGGGGCAGCTTTTAACATCCAGCAACACTTTTACCAATTGGGCGGCAGTGGCATCTAATTCTGCATCAACCTTAATGGCTTTAAATTTAGACCCATCAACTAAACTGGTGTAAACTTTAATACCGTCTTTTTCGGTTTTTAGTTTCCAAACGTATTGAGCAGAAGCGGTGGATATTTTAAACAGGAATAATAGTAAGAATAACTTTTTATACATGTAAGCGCATTAATATTGCTAAACGCCGCAAATTAAAAATTATTAGGCTAATGTGTTAGCAGCCTGTCAATTTTGACAAAACACAGGCAAAAGCACTCTAAAACAACCGGGTTGAACTTAATACTTAATGAGTTTGTAGTGTTCGTCATAAAGCCCTTCCAAAACACTGTTACCCGCATTATCTATTTTTAAGCCGCCATATTTAGCCGCCTCAAAACGTTTACCCTGCCCTTCTTCAAAAAAATATGATTCGGCACCGATATGTATGCTGGTGAAATATTGGTTACCGTTAGTAAAATACTTCAATGCATATTCCCCGCTTTTCAACGACTTCAGATCGTCCTGAAAACGCTGCCTCTTGGCCACACCGTTTGTATCGAGTGTAACAATACAATAGCCGCGTTTACTTAATTCAGTATGGGGGGTAACGTTGTTTATCTCGTAATTCAGGCTCATATAATCGCCCTGCATGATGGAGCGGGGGTCTACCGGGGCGAGTTTGAGCAGCACCAGGCGGCCTTTGGCGAGTGTTTTCTCTTTAGCCGCTATGCTCCAGTTAAAATACCCAACCAGCAGTAGCAGGCTCAGTAAGATTATAATGCGCTTAGTTTTGCTCATAACGCTTTAATTGTTTTTTAAGGATAAACCAAGCCAATAAAAATATAAGGCCCGATGCCATCATCATTTCTGATTTTACCAGCAACGTATAATGCAGATCGTAATAATACTGCCCGGTGAAATACACCAATCCGGTTATGCCTACAACAATGCCCGTGCGGTGCCCGGTTTGGAAACTGAGCAGAACAATAAGCAATGCCCCGCAAATGGCAGGCGCAAAAATGGTGGATAACAGCGCCATCCCACCCAGTATATAGGCAAGTATTCTGTTTTTGCTGTCGGTTATGTTATTTGTTACCACATGCTGCAGCAAGAAAGCCGTTACCGCTATAATGATAATGGCCGATATGTAACCGTTATCGAAATAACGGGAATGCATATCGCTAATACCGAGATAAGCCAGCAGTGCCGTGAACGAAAAAAGCGATCCATTGCGCAAAGCCATATAACGGGTATTCACCGGTGGGTTTTTGGAAACAATTCGCGCTTCGGACAAGCATAACCAAGCGTAAGTGACAGCAAAGCCGGCTGTAAGCACATGTATAAATTGGTAGCCGTTGTTTATATTAACAAATGAAAATAAACAGCCAGCGGCTATTAAAACCGAGAAGAAGTTGAGCATATAGCCCGATGTAATAACCATGGTAATAACAGCCAGCGCCAATAATACCGCGGCAATCAGGTTATCATCGGCATGCAGGCGCGATAGCCCGTACAATATCATGGCGTAGCTTGCCAGGTACGATGCTATGAGCGCGGTATCTAAAATGGTACTGTTTGATGTTTTGTTTAGCCCGATAGCACCGGCCATAATTAACAAGCCCACAAATATGGCAACGCCCGGTATTTGGGTTAAACTCATACCCACAAAACCCAAAAAGAAACCTATGGCCAATATGCCGCCCGCTATAGATAATATTTTTATGCCCAGTCCCTTATATGTGCCGGCCTCTGCTGCCAGTTCTTTATTTATAGCGTCTCCGTCTATGGTTAATTCCTCGCCGTATTCGGCAGTGAGGCTTTGCAGCAACACATCCACGTTATCGTTGGTTTCCATGCCAGCTTTTGTTTAGGGTGAGTAATGCGTTTACTAATGCGGTAATGCTTATCACCACAAAAAGGCTGATGATAAAAAACAAAGCGCCGGAATCTTCATGGACTATCCTGATGATCCAAGCACACAGGATGATAATAACGCTTAACGGGATGATGCATAAATAGTAAAGCGATTTATGGCTAAAGCTGTACCGCACGGCAAAACCATAAACTAAAATAGCGGCCAATATGGCTATCCAAAGCGTTTCGGCATAATTGCGGTAGCTGTATGATATACCGGATACGATACTGATGGTGATACAAGCCGCCGCACCAAGGGCAACAATCTTGCTGAAATAGCGTACGGCCACTTGTTCGAAATAATTGCGGTAGTACCATTGCACCAAAGCTATAATGCCTACATTAATGGCAAACAGCACCAGGCAAAGCGTAGTAGTGCTCCAATTAGGGCCAACTTGCTGTGTATAAAAAACAAGCGTTGTATTGATAAGTAAAGTGAGGAGGAGCCACAGCGGCGCAAACTCGGCTACAATGGCCCAGATGAAGATGAAAACTGTCCACCCTAAAAAGAAATCGTAGGCCTCGGCCCCGGTTTGATAGATCTGCCCAAAAACCGAGAACAGTACACCTACCAAAACGGATGCACCTGTAAGCACAATATTTTTGGTAAGCTCCGAAAGTTTTGCGAACAAAACAACCAACACAGCCGCAATTAATAAGCCCTGTACAATGCCCAGTTTTACAAATTTGTGTAGGTTGTGCCAGTTGTAGGCAAAAAAGAAAATGATACCGGCAAGTGCAAATGCCGCACCAATACCAAGCAGCGCAACATCAATAAACTTTGCCCAACCGGCTCTATCGGCATAAATTTCCTGCTTCTGCAGGGTCTTTTTAATACCGGCAGCAGGCAGGTTGCTGTGCCTTGCAATGATGTGTATTTGCTTGCGTGTAACACGCTGAGTTTCCATATATAGCTTAGGTTTACGGAAACTAATTTAGTGTTTATTTATTGATGCACGATAAAATAAAAACAGCCTACCCTAACCAGGAATAGGCTGCCCCTTTCAACCATCACAATTAAACGTTCTATTTACGCGCGCACGGCTAAGCTTGTGCCGGTAATTACCACGTTATACTTCTTAAGCGATGTTACAGCCGGCCCCTGTAATACGGTACCGGTTTTGCCGAACTCGCTGCCGTGCAGCGGGCATATATAAATGCCTGAATCTGCGTGATAAGCAATAACGCCCCCCTCGTGCGTGCAGTTTACCTGTACTGCCGAAAATGCATCGGACGAATTGCCTGCTGCAACACGGGCCAAAATAACGCCGTTGGATACTTTAGAGTCGCCAATATTAAGTAGTTCCGAATCGAGGTTTACGGAAAAAATATTGCCATCTCCGGAGGGGGTGGGGTCTCCGCTTTTTGGGTTACTGCCGCATGATACTAAACTGCATCCTGTGCACACAGCCGCCAGGCCAATGCCCAGCTTCGCTAAAAATTCATGTCTTTCCATGGTGTTGTATTTAGTAGGGTTAATAAGTTTTTTTTGCTTTTTTGTTAAAGCTGAACATCCTGGATATGGTAAAGCCCAGGCGGAACTGCCCTTTGCCCCAATCGCTTTGGCTGGCGCTTAGGTAACTTGTTTCGGTTATAGCCTTGGCGTTACTGAACACGATAGTGAACACGTGCCCACCGGTTTCTATCTCAAGCCCTACACCCAACGGGTCGTAAAAGGCGTTGTTTCCCGTTGCGTTGCTGCGGAAGGAAGAGAAAGGGTGCGCATAATCAACCACAATACCCATCCGTTTGGTAACCTTTAAGCGGCCGGCTACACCCATGGCAAAAAACCCGCGATCGTTACCCGGCAAAAACGGGAAGGGGGAGTTATTGCGCACATAAGTTGGCGTTACCTGCAAAGAAAAATTTGATGAGAATTTACGGGCGATAATTGCCTGGGCCACGTAGGCAAACCTGTCCGAAAAGTTAGGGAACTCGCCCTGGCTGGCATGATACGCTTTTACCCCCGCTTTGCCCAAAAGGGTTACGGCAAACGGGGTTGCATTATCTGATGTTTGATGGATGACGGCGTATTTAAGCCCGAGGTCTACCTGTTGCGCAAATTTGCTGCGGCCAAAATCAATATCCAGGTTATCGCTAAGCCCGTATTCGAAGCCAATGTAAATATCACTTGAGTTATCCAACCCGAAGAGGGTTTTGCCGCCGCCTTCCGAACCGCCGATATCGCCAAAGCGGTGTATAACTAAAAAGTTAAGGTTATTCTTTTTTACGGTTTCGGTGGTAGCGCCGAGGATCAGCCTTGTAGATTTAAAGGTGGCGATAACCGGCTCGGCTTTGGGGCTGCTATCCATGCTGTTGAGCAATGAATCAGCTGCGGTTTTGCTTTCCGCAGGTTTGGTTTGCGCCCAAAGGCCGGTACTAATTACAACGCAAGCTGCAAGGGATATTAGTTTCTTCATGATATATTTGTTATAGGGTTTTTAGCTGTTTTTTACGACCGTATAAGTTGCCGATACGTTCATTTTTATGCTCTCGGCAATCTTTTTAAATACCAGGGTAGGTATCTCGATCTTATGGTCGGCACATTTTACCATAAACTCTGATGACATGCTTACCGTGCCGTTGTTTACCACCACTGTACCGGGGATTGTTCGGGTTTGCTTAACGCCATGCACATCCAGTTCGCCGGTTACGTTTACCGGGTAGCTGCCGTTTTTTGTAACATCTACAAGTTCTTTTATTTTCCCTTTAAAAGTGGCTTTGGGGTATTTATCGCTCTCCATGTAGTTCTCGTTAAAATGCTCCTGCATCAACGACTTTGGGAACTGGAACGACCGGATATTTACGCTAAAGGCCAAATCGCCGGTAGCGGGGTTATAAACCGATGTGCCGTTGCCGGCAGTTGCCTGTATATCCTCCAGCGGGGCGGACGAGAATAAACTTATTTTTACGCTTTTAGAGGCATAGAGATCCTGCCCTGCCTGGTTTTTGATGCTTAACCAGGCAAGTAAAATAACGCAGATGTACTTCATGTTACTTTGGTTTGGTGAATGAATTTATGTTCCAGTTGAAGCCTACGGCTACGCCTGCGGTGTGCAGGTTTACCTGGCTATAACCTACCGCCTTTAGCGGCAGTTTCATGTACGGTTGTACACTCAAACTGAATTTTGAATTTACCTGATGCTCAAACGTGGCATTTAAATTAACTACGCTTAATAAATAGTTTTTAGGGTTAGGAACCGTATACGCTGCCGGGCCATTTGCATAAGCCGAGTTGTATGTATATTTATAGCTTTCGTGCAGCATAAAATAGGATGACAGCCCTGTACCCAGCATAAATTTGTTTTTACCTTTTTGATACACCTGGTATCCTACGTTTAGCGGGATATCCAGCATACGGCAATCGGCGATGACATTGGTTGGGTCCTGCGTAAACTGGTATGCCGTTGTATAATTAGCAAACGTGGTTGCATACGGCTTTATAGAATACGTGGCCCCGGTGGTGATCGTCCATTTTTTTACGCTTACCGAAAACATTGCCCCAAAATTGCTCCCCACCTTACTTTGCTGAAAAGAATTAACACCGTTAATATCCGACGATGCAATTACGCTTAAAGCATACTGCGGGCGACCCGGATTAAACGGTTTTACCTTTGCTTTTAGCTTTATTGGTGATTTCCCGGGTTCTGCCTGTGCAATTACACCCTGCCCGGCATCCCCAACACCATTAATTTTAGCAGGCGGAACGGTATCCCGCTGCACAGCAACCATATTGGCGTTTGCCGGCAGTGCGGTATCTTTATGTGCTACGGTGGCCCTGCCCGGCCGAGATGTATTTATCCCGCTTGCCGCTAAAATTGCCGCATCTGCATTTTCCGTCGACGGCGCCTTTTTGCCCGGAGTTATATAATTCCTTTGAACATAATTTTCTTTTACACCGTTATCTGCTTTCCCCGGAACAACCGCTACGTTATTCGTCGGAGCGGTCACAGTAACCTGTGGCCTATTGGTGCCGGCGGAATCCCTGTTTACTTTGTGCGGTAATGTTTTTACCACAAGCATGGGTTTAACGGTTGCCTGGTCGGCTTTAAAAAACCACCATCCTATAAATAATAACATCAATGCCGCTATGCCGCTTACTATCGGCAGCCAGTATGCCATGAAGGGGCGTTTTTTGCCTTTATCCAGCATTTGTTCAAGGGCATCCCAGTCATCCTCGTTGTACGCGAGGTTGTTCGCCGGGTCTTCCAGGCGCTTTTTAAAAATGTTATCTATTTTATCCTGCCCCTCTTTCATCTCCTGATACCGTTGTTAAAAAAAGCGTTTTTTATGTCGCTGCCACATATGGCTACAATGGGGTTATAGTCCATCCCCCGGTTGTAGTTTTGGCTGTTGGCAGCATCGTCTGCTTTTAAGATCATAGTTTTTAATTTTTGTCGAGCCTTGTGCAAATTCGATTTTGACGTACCGGGGCTGATGTTCAGCATATCGCCTATTTCCTCGTGCGAGTAACCGTCTATCGCAAAAAGATTAAACACGGTACGGTAGGCCTGCGGCAACTGCTGCACCATACGCAGCAGGTCCTCGTAGTTTAAGTTGCGGTCTACCAGTTCGCCATCTGTTAAATGCTCGGCTTTATCCAGGTCGTCGGTGTAGGCCATCTTAAGGTTAGCCCGGTAGTAATCGATAGATACATTCATCATAATACGGCCCAGCCATGCTTTAAACGGCCGCGTCATGTCAAATCTTTCTATATGCGTGTAAACCTTAAAAAAACCCTGGTTCATTACCTCGGCCGCCTCATCCCGGTTATTGGCATAGCGCAGGCAAATGCCCATAGAAAAGCCGTAAAATGCCTTATATAGCATCTTCTGGCATTTCCTGTCCTGCTTTACACAGCCTCGTATCAGTTGATGTAACTCTTCGTCGCCCATGCCGGCTTTTTAAACGTTATATGCCTATAAATTTAACCTTATCTTCCTACATCACGTAATTACCGGTTTAAAGGTTGCCTGTTTATTTAAAAAATATTTTACTCCTGTTTAAACATTTGATTTTTAGCGGATTAATTTCCACTGATAAAGCCGGCTGGTATTTAATTGCCAAACCACCTAAAACAGAGGCAACCCCGCCCCCCTTACAAACGATATAACATATAAGCTCCCGGCTTAAGAAGAAGTTGAGCTATATATTATTCATCATCAATATCAATACATGATACCTGTTTCAGTAGTAATCATCACCAAAAACGAAGCAGCCATATTGGGCAGGTGCCTTAAAATGGCAAGCTTCATTAGCGATGATATTGTGGTGGTTGATAATGGCAGCACCGATGATACGCTTAAAATTGCAGAGGCTTACGTATGCCGCGCTTACCATAAACCCTGGGATGGCTACGGTGCCAACAAAAACAAGGGGGTTGCCCTTGCCAAATACGACTGGATACTAAGCATTGATGCTGATGAAATTGCCGATGCGCAGCTTGTAAAAACATTACATGGACTAACACTTAATGACCCTGATGTGGTTTATGATATCCGCTTCCGCTCTTACTTTGGCAATAAACTTATTAAATACGGGACCTGGGGCCGCGACCACCACCGCCGTTTGTTTAACCGTACGCGGGTAAGGTGGTCTGAAACCGAAGTGCACGAAACTTTGCTGCTTCCGCACGGCGCAACGGTAAAAAGGATTGGCGGTTACCTGCACCACTATTCGGTACAAAACATACAAGAATACGATAAAAAGGCCGTTCACTACGCCAGGCTGAGCGCCGTTAAGTATTTAAATGCCGGCAAAAAAGCAGCGCTCTTTAAGTTGTACTTATCCCCGGTTTATTGCTTTTTTATAAGCTATATTATCCGTTTAGGTTTTTTAGATGGGCTGGAGGGACTGGATATAGCCCTAACGCTTTATAAAAACACCCGGCTTAAATATCATTACCTAAAGCTTTTTGAAGAAGGCAAATACCTACCTTCGGGTAAGTTATCGGCATCAAAAAAACTGGTGGTTGACTATTAACTGTGTTGAAAAGCAAACTATTTCAAAATCTATCTGCAAATACGCTGCAGCTAATTGTTAACCAACTGGCTGGGCTGGTTATTTTTTACCTGCTATCAACCGGGCTCGATAAAAACAGCTTCGGCCAACTGAACCTTGCACTGGCTATCCTGATGATGGCATTTAACCTCCTGTCACTGGGTATCGACCAGGTATCCATCCGCAAGATAGCATCAGGTGAGGATACCAAAGAAGTAGTATCGCTTTACCTTTTCCATGTATTGTTTACCGGGTTTTTATTTTATGGCGCATTGTTGTTCGGCAGCTTGTTTATCAGCCAAAGCAGTGGCGTTTACCCCTTGCTTTTATTAATTGGTGCGGGTAAGCTGATGATCTATTTCTCAACACCTTTTAAACAAGCCGCCAGCGGACTGGAGCGTTTCCGCTTACTGGGTACCATGCTGGTGGTGTCGAACCTAGTAAGGAGCCTGGCTTTGTTGGTGCTGGCCATCCTCCACATTATTTCGTTGCAAAGTGCTGTTATGGTTTTTATTGCAGGCGATATGCTGGAGCTACTCATTACAACGATAGTTTTCATCCGGGGCACCGGGGTTGGCGTTGGCGTTTTGCTGCATAAAGGTAAATACACATCCCTTCTCCGCGAGGCCTTACCGCAAACCGGGGTTAATATCCTCACCTCCGCCATGGCGCGGTTCGATTGGGTGTTTATCGGCTTTATCGCGGTAAAACTGGCGGAATACAGTTTTGCCTATAAAGTTTTTGAAATGAGCACCCTACCGCTGCTGGCCATCGCGCCGCTGCTTATCCCGAAGTTTACCAAAATGTTTAAGATCGGCGTGGTAGATACGGGGGGGCTCAAAAACTTATTCCGTGCCGAGATGATGATCGCCGCCTTTACCGCGCTGGCGCTCAATATCCTTTGGGTGCCGGTTATCGATGCCCTTACCCAAGGCAAATACGGTGCGGTGAACGCCGGCACTTTTTTCATACTCACGCTCTGTATCCCCCTCCTTTACCTCAATAATTTTTTGTGGACTATCTTTTTTGCCAAAGGCGAAATGAAAATGATTTTAAAAGGTTTCGTTATTACCTTTTTGGTGAATGCCGGGTTGGATGCAGTGCTGATACCCTTCTTTGGCAATGAGGGTGCGGCCTTC
>CBFGNE010000051.1:0-11225 GCA_965649995.1 uncultured Mucilaginibacter sp. | reverse complement strand
CAGGCTAAAATCAACATTCGCGGGCAAAAAGTCTTCGCCAATACCTTCGGTGATGTAGGGGTATATCTCATTCTTGTCAAATTCGCCTGTCTCTTTATATTTTTTAAATACCGAGCCGTAGGTATCTATACCTATTATTTTAATATCCGGGTTCTTCTCCTTCAAAAACCGTGCAATACCCGACAGCGTACCTCCGGTACCTACGCCTGCCACAACATGAGTAACCTTGCCTTCGGTTTGCTCCCAAATTTCGGGGCCGGTTTGCTCGTAGTGTGCCTGCGAGTTGCTGAGGTTATCGTACTGGTTGGGTTTCCAGGAGTTAGGCACCTCGCGCTCCAAACGCGATGATACCGAATAGTATGACCTGGGGTCTTCCGGCTCCACGTTGGTTGGGCAAACAATTACCTCGGCACCAAAAGCGCGCAAGGCATCAAATTTTTCTTTAGATTGCTTATCAGTACTGGTGAAAATACATTTGTAGCCTTTTATAACCGCCGCAATGGCCAGCCCCATGCCGGTATTGCCCGATGTACCCTCTACAATCGTTCCACCGGGTTTAAGCTTGCCGCTTTTTTCGGCATCCTCAATCATTTTAAGGGCCATACGGTCCTTTATAGAGTTCCCCGGGTTAGTGGTCTCAATTTTTGCTAAAACCGTCGCAGGGATGTCTTTTACTACTTTATTCAGTTTCACCAGCGGCGTATTGCCTATGGTTTCGAGGATGTTATTATACCACATAATTTAAATTCTACCAGTTCTATCTATAAAACGGGCAAGGCTTCAAAATTAGCGTTCTTAAATGATATTTTTTTATGGAATAGTAAATACATCTGCATCTTAACAATATCAACACAAAAGCTATATTTAAAACCGGGGGCACCAACCTCCACAACAAACCTTAGTATGCCGCAATTATTTACCAGGACGCTTACCATCTTAACATTATTAATTGCTTGCAGCAATGCATTTGCGCAACGGCCCTTAACAACAAGCAGGCAAAGCAGCTACTATACTTATATTTATAAGCTGAGCGCACCCGATGTGCTGGCGTTTTACAAAGCGCCCCAAAAGCCCTTCGACGATAAACTCTTCCGCAACCCGGTGGATTCTTTCTTGACCGACGGGTATTGGGAAAACACGCTGCCGGCCGGCAACTACGTTAAAGTACATGCCGATGAGAACAAGCTGCAATACGCGCTCATCGAAAACCATTCGGCCTTTTTAAAACTTTTTACCGGTAAATACGAACACCGCTTTGCTTTAACGGATAAACAAGGCGCATATATAACCAATGCCATGGTGCTGCTGAATGGTAAAAAAGTAGCATACGATGCCAATAGCAATACCTGGCATTTTAAAGCCGCCAAAGCCGCCCGCACTTTACAGGTAGAATATGCCGGGGTAAGCAACTTTTACCAGCTTAGCCCGGCCGATTATTATAACTATGAAAAAGGCTGGTGGGCAAAGTTGTGGGCATCTGTAAAAAATATTTTTAAACACAAAAACAAATACCACTACAAGCCCAGCCCCTACACCGGCTTTTTAGCGTTTAACAAGCCTATTTACAAACCCGGCGATACCGTAAAATTTAAGGCCTTTATACTAAACGCAAAGAGCAAAAAGCCTATTACGAACAAAACACTGCTGGTAAAGCTGGTTACCGACGACGGTAACAAAAAATTGGGTACGGTGAGCAGCTACCGCGATGGCGGTTTCGAGTACAGTTTTGTATTGGCAGACAGCCTGGGCCTCGACCTGGACGAAACCCATAAAATTTTACTTACCGATCCGGCAAAAGAACTAAAGATAAAAAGCGGCGAAGAGGATCACGACGGCGACAATGAAGAAGAAAACAATAACGATGTTATTTACTCGGGCAGCTTTCAATATGAAGAGTATGAATTAAAATCGATCCGTTTTACGATGCGGGCCGATAAAAAAGAACATTGGCCGGGCAACCCGCAGTTGGTTTACTTAAAAGCAACCGATGAGAACGACTTGCCGGTGGCCGATGGGCGGGTAGTTTTAAACCTTATAACAACAAACGTAAACCAGCACACAGCCAACCACCAGTTTGTGCCGGATACGCTTTGGACGCATCAACTTGCGTTGGATGCCGTTGGCGAAACAAAGATCACCATACCCGACTCTGTATTTCCGAAGGCAGATGTTGGGTACAATATAAATGCGCAATTTTTAAACTCCAATAACGAGCAGCAGAACACAACGGCGGAGAGCGAATTTAAATACCAGCGGTTCCACACGATAACCGATGTAGTTGACGATTCGTTAAAAATAAGCCACCAGGAATATGGCAAACCAGTTGCTGCAATGGGTATTGTGAGTACTTTAAACGCCGATGGCGATACGCTTACCCGGCAAAAAATTGCCCTGCCCGGCTTTGTGTTGATCAACCCGAACGCCAGCGAATACAATATCGAAACCGACAGTACAGATACCTATGTGGACATGAAAGATTTTGAAGGCAATATCTCCCTATCTACTGAACGCACCGCCGATTCGGTATTTATAAACGTGGCTAACCCGCGCAAGCTGCACTTCTTTTATTCGGTTTTCGCCGGCGGCAGGTTAATAGGCCAGGGGCAGGCCGACAAGCTTTTTTACCGCAAAGCCTGCAAACCGGGTACACCTTTTGCCATGGTAGTAAATTATGTATGGGCAGGTGTAGTTAAAACAGCCAACGTGTTCCCCAGTTACAGGCCCGACCTGTTAACCATAGCCGTAAAGCAACCGGTATCGGTTTACCCTGGCCAAAAAATACAAACCCTTGTAGTGGTTACTGATGCTTCCGGCAAGCCTCTTCCCAATACCGATGTTACCGCATGGGCTATCACCAAAAAATTCAGTTACAGCATGCCCAATATACCCTTCCTGGGCAAACAGGGCAGGTACATTAAACCAAAAAATGAGTTTAAACTGGGTACTCCCAACCTGCAAGGGCAATTAAAATTGGGCTGGCAACGCTGGAGCCGCGAAATTGGGCTCGATAGCATTGCCTACTACCGGTTTACGCACCCCCAAAACAATATCTACCGCATAGCAGAACCGGGCATTGATACCGTAACGCAAATAGCCCCCTTTGTAGTAAACAACGGCGACATAGTCCCGGTACATATCCTCTACATCGATCGGCTGCCGGTTTATTTTAGCCAGGCACAGCAATTGCAGCCATACAGCTTTAAGGTATCTCCCGGCTACCATTCGCTGATGCTGCGTACCGCCGGGCAAATTATAGAAGTGGATAGCGTTATGGTAGAGCGCAATAAAAAACTCATCCTCGGCATAAACGCCAATACCTATGCCACGCAAAAAGTACCGGATACCTTATCCACCTCCGAGGCCAATAACATCAATAAGTTCCTGGTAAGCGTTATAAACAATTTTGATGGGCGGCGGGCGATGATCGCACAAACCGACAGGATCTTCTTTTTAAACCCTGCCGCTAAATCCGGCAGCGCCGTGCTTACCGGCCCGCTTGCACCAAATTACACGATATACGACCATCTGGGCGACAAAGCTCAAGCTTTTTTAGCGGAGCCGAACTATAATTACCTTTTTGAGCCGGGGCTTATCCGCCAAAAAAGCATACCCGCAAGCTATCCATTTTCGCGTTGGCTGCGCAACATCAGCGGCACAACCAATTACAAGCAATATGTATTAACCAACAACGCCGCAGACAGCCTATGGCAGGATTACCTGGATAAACGCGCCAACACCACCCAATTATTTACCAATTTCCCCATAAACGGCCGAAACCTTGGGCGGCTAAAAATAGACCGCCTGCCAACAGCGAACGAAAAACTGGCATTTATTAAAAATGTTATTCTTTACCGTAATGATGACCCCGATTATATTAGGGTTTACCCAGGTAATACCACCGACCTGGGCCTACTTGCGCAGGGAAAATACAGATTGTTCTTTTTGCTGCAGGGCGACCGGTACGACATAAAAGATAACATAGAGATTAAAATGCATGGTTTGAATTATTACAGGTTCGGTATTTCGCCCACACACGGCAGGGATTCGGTAAGTATTAAAATTGCGCGGGTAATTAACAACCGCAAGAACGAGCCATACCGCAATGCGGATAACGAAATTGAAAACGATGCACTGAAATTAAAAGAGGCATTTAACCAAAAATATTTCAGCATGGGCAACTTTAGTCAAACCCTAAGCGGTAAAATCATCGGCAGCGACGATAAACAGCCGCTTATTGGCGTTATGGTGAAAATTAAAGGCACAACGGCCGGCGCCATGACAGATATTAACGGCGAATTTAGGCTGCAGGTTCCGCGGAAGGGGAAAATTATAGTATCGTACCTTGGCTACCTCACGCAAGAAGTGGATTACGTGCCGGGCACAAACATCACCCTTAAATTAACATCTTTAAGTAACCAGTTGCAGGAGGTTGTTGTAATTGGTTACGGTTCCGTAAGGAGAAAAGATTTAACCGGTGCGGTGAGCTCGGTTTCGTTCGACCAACTTTTGGAAGGGCGGGTTGCGGGCCTTGTAGTAACCCAGGGCACGCCAGGTGGGGGCATTAACATCCAGATAAGAGGAGTCTCATCAATAGGTGCCAACGCGCCTTTATATGTTGTGGATGGCGAAATAGTGGCCAACCTGAACGGGCTAAACCCCGGTATGATAGGCGAGATAAGCGTATTAAAAGACGCCGCCGCCACGGCGATATACGGCGCGAGAGGTGCTAACGGCGTAATAATTATTTCTACCAAGCCCAAAGCAAACGCAGCAGTTGCCTCTGCTGATGCACCAAAGGGCGGCGACCAAACCCTCCGCAAAAACTTCTCTGATTACGCCTACTGGCAACCCAAACTCATAACCGACGAAAACGGCATAGCAAGTTTCACCACTGTTTTCCCGGATGATATTACCAACTGGCGCACCTTTGTGGTGGGCATAAACGGGCAGCGGCAAAGCGGCTTTGTAGAAAAGCAGATAAAATCCTTTAAACCCCTAAGTGCCAACTTTATTGCGCCGCAATTTGCGGTGGAGGGCGACGAGATGAATTTGATAGGCAAGGTGATGAACTATAACTCCACCCCGGTTAGTGTTAACCGCACTTTTAGTTATAACGGCAAGGTGCTAACACAAGGCGACTTACAGGTAAGCAATGCTAAAATAGATACGCTGAACATTACCGCCTCGGCTACCGACAGCCTGGAGTTTGAGTACAGCATTAAGCGCGATAACGGCTATTTTGATGGCGAGCGGCGCAAAATACCTGTGGTAAAACAAGGCGTACAGGAAACCAAAGGCATTTTTGAAGCCATGGACCGGGATACCACCATCAGCCTTAAATTCGACCCGGCAATGGGGCCGGTAACTTTTAGGGCCGAAGCCTCTGCCCTGCCCGCCCTTGCCGAAGAAGCTAAACATCTGCGCGAATACAAATACCTGTGCAACGAGCAATTAGCCTCAAAATTAAAAGGGTTGTTAGCCGAGAAACGCATTAAAACCTTTTTGAGCGAGCCTTTTAAATACGAGCGGAATATTTTGGACGTGATAAAAAAACTACAGGATAACCGCAAACCATCAGGCACCTGGGGCTGGTGGAACAACACCGATGAGGAATTATGGATAAGCCTGCATGCGGTAGAAGCGCTTACCGCAGCGCAAAACATGGGCTATACCGTGCAAATGGATAAACAAAAACTGACCGATTACCTGGTATATCAAATGGAAAGCTACCGCGGCGAAGACAAATTAACCTGCCTGCAACTGCTAAACAAATTAAGCGCCAAGGTTGATTACGCCAAATACTTCGGGGTGATAGAGAAAGAGTACAAAGCGCAAAAAGAAGTGACTAATTATAACCACTTCCGCTTGATGCTATTAAAACAGGAGACAGGGCTTATTGTAAAAACCGACAGCCTGATCAATACCGCACACAAAACCATGTTCGGTAACAGGTATTGGGGCGAGGAAAACTACCGCTTCTTTGATAATTCGGTACAGCTAAGTATTATTGCTTATCAAATTATCCGGGCCGAAGGCAAGCACCCCGAACTGCTTACCAAGATACGCGGTTACTTGTTAGAGCAGCGTAAACAGGGCCAATGGCGAAACACTTACGAATCTGCCCTGGTACTGGAAACCATCCTGCCCGATCTGCTGCAAAGCGGCAAGGCTTTAAAACCGGCGGTATTAACTATAAAAGGCGCAGCAACCGAAACGGTTACAGCTTTCCCATATACCACCACCCTAAAAGAGAACGCCATCAGCATCAGCAAAATAGGCAGCCTGCCCGTTTACATTACCGGCTACCAACAGTTTTGGAACGGCAAACCCGAAAAGGTAAGCAAGGATTTTGCAGTGGATACCTGGTTCGAGAAAAAGGGCGATAAACTTACAAAACTAAAAGGCGGCGAGGCGGTAGAGCTTAAAGCCGAAGTCACTGTAAAAGGCGATGCCGAGTTTGTGATGGTGGAGATACCCATCCCTGCCGGCTGCTCGTACGAAAGCAAAGACCAGCAATGGGCCAATAACGAGGTACATCGCGAGTTCTTCAAAGAAAAGGTGAGCATATTTTGCCGCAAACTTAAACAAGGCACCTACACTTTTACCGTAAACCTGATGCCACGCTACAGCGGCAAATACAACCTAAACCCGGCCAAAGCCGAGCAAATGTATTTCCCGGTGTTTTATGGGAGAGAAGGGATGAAGTCTGTTGTCATTGGTTCCTTGGTTCAGTAGTTCATTGGTGGGGAGATAGTTAAACCGTCATGCTGAAATTTTTTCAGCACCCCATCATAAAAGTAACCACAAAACCATACCCTTTGCAGGCAGATTTGCGTGCTGAATACCTGCCGTGTGGGGTCCCGAAATAAATTCGGGATGACGTTGGGGTTTAAACAGGCAGCGCCCGCAAAAAGGTGGGTATTGATGATTAAAAAAAAACGCCATTGAGGCACGAAGCAATCTCTACACAGGACGATGGTTTGGACATAATGCAGAAAAGCGAGGAAATCCTCGCTTTTCTGCATTATGTTAGCCGCCAACTGAAAACTGTCAACTACTGCACCAGGTTCAACTCATTCTGGAAAATCTTAGCATACTTCCTTCTATCAAACTTATAAAGTTTTGCTGCGCGGTACGATACGCCTTTCTGCTTCTCGTCCAGTTCCTTTAAAAAGCCGTAGCTCAGCATCTTTTTTCGGAAGTTGCGCTTATCAAGTTTTTTGTTTAGCACCGCCTCGTATAGGGACTGTAGTTGCGTAAGCGTAAATTTCTCGGGCAGCAGCTCAAATGCTATGGGCTGGTAATTTAGCCTGCGGCGGATCTTGTTGAAGCCTGTGTTAAAAATTTCGCTGTGGTCGAACGCGAGTTTCGGCAGATCATTTACCGGGTGCCAAAAAGCCGATTTGGCGTATTGCGTTACCGGTTTCACTTCTTTTTGCCCGTTAATGCGTATTAGCGCATAATAAGCAACAGTTATAACGCGCCCCTGCGGATGGCGTTTTACCTCGCCAAACGTATGGAATTGCTGCATATGCAGATCGCGAAGGCCGGTGAGCTCGTATAAAATACGCTCGGCGGCATCATCAATACTCTCATCCTGCGATACAATGTAGCCCGGTAATGCCAGCCAATCTTTAAAGGGTTCCTCATTACGTTCAATAAGTAATATCTTCAATTCGCCGGCCTCAAAGCCAAAAATTACACAGTCGATAGAGAATACCGACTCAAATGTAGGTAACTTTACTTCCAAAAGTTTTTATATTTAGGTTAATCGGTTAAATATATACCTTAAAATTCATTACAAAAATAATAAATTAAATTTAATGGTGTAATTTCGACACCTTATATTCGTGGCTCCTAATTTACCTTTGTAAAATGCGTAAACTAAATAAAATTGCAGTTCTTACTTCAGGTGGCGATGCACCCGGCATGAACCCGTGTATCCGCGCCGTTGTACGCACTGCTATATATAACCAGTTAGAAGTTGTTGGGATAAGGCAAGGTTACCAAGGCCTTATCGACAATAACATGTACGATATGAATACCCGCTCGGTTAGTAACATACTTAATCTTGGCGGTACCATCTTAAAAACTGCCCGTTGCCTGCCCTTCCGTACAGATGAAGGTATGTTAACAGCTTACAACAACATTAAAGCGCAGGGAATTGATGGCATTGTAGTTATAGGCGGCGATGGCACTTTTACCGGCGCGTTGCGTTTCTCCAAACGTTTCTCGGATATTGCAGTAATGGGTGTACCGGGTACTATTGATAACGACCTGTACGGTTCTACTTATACCCTTGGGTTTGATACCGCTACCAATACCGTAATTGAAGCAATTGATAAGATACGCGACACTGCCGATGCGCACGACCGCCTTTTCTTTATCGAAGTAATGGGCCGCGATTCGGGCGCTATTGCGTTGCGTGCGGGTATCTCCTGCGGTGCGGAAGCTATTTTGCTGCCAGAACGGGCTACTGCAATTGACGACCTGATAGAAAGCCTTAAAGCAGGCCAGTTCAATAAAAAATCATCCAGCATTGTAATTGTTGCCGAAGGCGATAAGAGCGGTGGTGTGTACGATTTGGCTGAGCGTGTGCGCGGGCAGGTTAAATTTTACGACATTAAAGTTACCATATTAGGGCACTTACAGCGCGGTGGCAGCCCTTCGGCGTTCGACCGCATATTGGGCAGCCGCCTTGGTTTTGCTGCCGTTAATGCCTTAATAGCCGGCAAATCGCAAATGATGGTAGGGCTTGAAGCTAACCACATCAAACTCACTACGCTGGAAGAAGCACTTACCCAGCACCAGTTTAAGCTGGAAGACGATTTGATGCAAATGTCAGAAATCCTGTCCATCTAAATGATAGCAGTTGTATATAGTGGATCTAATAATGCAGGTTGGCGTTTAGCCTACAAAGGGCGCACTATTGCCTCTTTTAATACCAATGCCATCAATCCCTATTTCAACGATGAGAAATACATTACCGCATTGCTTAACCGCAATATCAACCTCATCCATCATGCAGAAGAAATAAGGCGCATTTATTTTTTTGGCGCCGGCGCTTCTTCAGACGAACGGAAAAAGGTAGTGCAGGATGCCCTGGAAGGTTTTTTTAAATTTGCCAGGGTTACTGTTGAGCATGACATCGCCGCAGCGGCCATCGCCTGCTGTAAAAATAGCCCCGGCATTGTAAGCATCTGCGCAAGCGGAACCAACGCTGCCTGGTACGACGGCAAAAAGGTTAAACCAAATAATTTTGGCCTCGGTTACATTCTGGCCGACGAAGGCAGCGGTAACTGGCTGGGCAGGCAACTCATTAAAAGTTTTATGAACGAGTCGCTCCCGGCAAATTTGCGCAAGAAATTTGTACATAGTTACGATGCCGACCGCAAGACGCTATTAGAGAAAGTTTACCGCAAAAAAGAACCTGCATTGTACCTCAGCTCTTTTAGCGATTTCTTTTTAGAGAACAAGAACGATATTTATCTGCGCAGTATCATTAAAACAGGTTTTACTAAGCTGATTGATACCTATTTGTTACCTTTGCAAAAAGAACACCCTGGCGCCCCTATCCATTTTGCGGGCTCGGTAGCCGCCAACTTCCAGGATTACCTGGCGGAGGCTGCAGCAGAGCGGGATATTAAAATAGCAGGCATTGTAAAAGAACCTATAAACAATTTGTTGACTTATTATTCAAATAAAAATTAGAAAAATCATGAAAATAGGAATTAACGGCTTTGGCCGTATCGGCCGTTTAGCTTTCAGGGCTGCAATTGAACGTGAAGACGTGGAAGTTGTTGGTATTAACGACCTTGTTGAGCCAGATTACATGGCATACATGTTGAAATACGATTCGACCCATGGCCAGTTCAAAGGCACCATTGCTGTTGAAGGCGGCCACTTGGTAGTAAACGGTAAAACCATCCGCGTAACTGCCGAAAAAGACCCTGCAAACCTTAAATGGGATGAAGTAGGTGCCGAGGTGATCATCGAATCGACCGGTTTATTTTTAACATTAGATACTGCACAAAAACATATTGATGCAGGCGCTAAAAAAGTGGTTATGAGCGCTCCTGCAAAGGATGATACCCCTACATTTGTAATGGGTGTAAACCATAAACTATTAAAAGCCGAACAAACTATCGTTTCAAACGCATCATGTACTACCAACTGTTTAGCGCCTATCGCTAAAGTATTGGATGACAAATTCGGTATCGAAGAAGGTTTAATGACTACCGTACACGCGGTTACAGCTACACAAAAAACAGTTGACGGCCCATCGGCTAAAGACTGGAGAGGCGGCCGTGGTGCTTACCAAAACATCATCCCTTCATCAACCGGTGCTGCTAAAGCGGTTGGTTTAGTTCTTCCACAGCTAAAAGGCAAATTAACAGGCATGAGCTTCCGTGTTCCGGTTGCCGATGTTTCTGTTGTTGATTTAGTTGTGCGTTTAAAAACCCCAACTTCTTACGAAGGCATCAAAGCTGCGATGAAAGAAGCTTCTGAAGGCGAATTGAAAGGTATTTTAGGTTACACAGAAGATGAAGTAGTATCTGAAGATTTTAAAGGTGATGCACGCACATCAATTTTTGATGCAAAAGCAGGTATTGCACTGAATGATAACTTCGTGAAAGTTGTATCATGGTACGATAACGAATGGGGTTACTCAAACAAACTTATCGACCTTGTACAAGAAATTGGCAAACTGTAAGGTTTAATAATTTCTAAGGATAAAGCGAAAGGCCTCCCGGATCGGGGGGCTTTTTGCGTTTCCCGCTACCTCAACGCCGTTGCCAGTATCCACAAGAGGCACCCTGAAAAAAATGTGATGGCGACGTGCGATTGAGTTCCCCAACCTTTTCCACAATTAAAACTTTTTCAACATTTCACACTAATATATTTAGCAAAATTGTAGTACATTTGAAATATGTACGCAATTGTGGATATCGAGACTACGGGGGGGCATGCCAGCGCGAATGGTATTACCGAAATTGCTATTTGCATACACGATGGCAAAAAAATAACCCGGCGTTTCGAAACACTGGTAAACCCGCAGCGCGATATCCCGGTGTATATCCGTGCCTTAACGGGCATCACTAATGAGATGGTAAGCAGCGCCCCGCTTTTTGAAGATGTTGCCCACGAGATATTCCATATGCTGAAAGGGCAGATATTTGTGGCCCATAACGTCAACTTCGATTATTCTTTCCTTCGTTACCACC
>CBFGNE010000050.1:0-11294 GCA_965649995.1 uncultured Mucilaginibacter sp. | reverse complement strand
TCTAATCAATATATTTCACCTAAAAATTTATAGTTCCCGTTGAGATAAAAAGCAAAAAACCAACTATATATTTGGTCATAAACTCCTCTTATACCCTTGATTTTATGATTCCTGAAGAGAAAAAAGCAGCCCTTACCCGTGCCTTAAATGACACTTTTGGCATAAATGATTTTGAAGATATCAGCCACTTAAATGCCGGGCTTTCATCTGCATTAGTCTATAAGATAACCGTGTTGGGCAAGCCTTACCTGTTAAAGATCATCACCCGCACCGATGCTATGGCCGACCCGACAAACCAATATACCTGTGTAAGGGATGCAGCTGCAGCAGGCATTGCCCCAAAAGTGTGGTACACTAATGTACATGACCGCATCTCCATCACCGACTTTGTAGATGCTAAACCATTTCCCATTAGCGAGGCGAAAGTAAAAATGCCGCTATTGCTTAAACGCCTGCATGCTATGCCGCCGTTTCGGTATCAAATTAATTACCTGGATATAGTGGACGGCTTTATCCAAAAACTCCGCGATGCGAAGATCCTGCCCGAAAGCATAACAGGTGAATTGTTCGATCAATATGCCAGGCTTAGAGAGGTTTACCCGCGCGGCACCGCCGATTGGGTAGCCAGCCACAACGACCTGAAACCCGAGAACATCCTGTTTGATGGCGAGCGGCCATTGCTGGTTGATTGGGAAGCCGTTTTTTTGAACGACCCCTATTTCGACCTGGCGGTAGTTGCAAACTTTGTAATAACAAACGAGGCAGAAGAAAAAGATTACCTGACCGGGTATTTAGGCAAAGTGCCAACCGAATACCAGCTTGCCCGTTTCTTTTTGATGCAGCAGATAGTGCACGTGGCATACTTCACTTTTTTTATGAGGCTTGTACACGAAGCCGGTGCCGCTATCGACCCGGATGCCGCACGCCCGGATTTTAGGAAATTTAATAAATGTATGTGGGAAGGTGGCGTTGATTTGAACGACACGGATAATAGGCTGCAATACGCCCGGGCGCACATGGGCCAACTGCAGCATAATTTTGAATTGGAACGGTTTGAGGAATCGTTGCGGATAGTCGCAGCAGGCCATTAACCAGGTTAAAAGAGCTGCATAAATTTAAAGATTCCGGTCGGCAAAATACCCGGGCACCTTTGCCGTTATCAACATAAAATTACCAAAGCTTTTAATGAACCCTAAGCCGTTCACCTTTTTAATATTGGCCCTGTTGCTTTGCATCAATGCCATCGCCGAAACGCCCCAAATCAACCTAAGCCGCACCAAAGAAAAAGCCAGGCAGGCTTTGCTGTTCGCTAAAAAGAAAGGCTACAACTCGCGGTATTGTATTTTGATAGATATGAGCCTGCCCAGTGGCGTTAAGCGTTTTATGGTTTGGGATTTTAAAGCTGATAAGATATTAACCTCTGGTTTGGTTAGTCACGGTTGCGGCAGAAGCCCATGGGCCGGCGAGTGGAGTAAGGATAAGCCCGAATTTAGCAATGCCGATGGCAGCCATTGCACTGCTTTGGGCAAATATTCGGTAGATGCACGCGGTTACAGTGCCTGGGGTATCAATGTTAAATACTTTTTAACCGGGCTGGAAAGCAGCAACAGCAATGCCTACACCCGCCAGATCGTTTTCCATTCCTGGGAAAAGGTGAGCGAAACCGAGGTGTACCCAAATGGCACTCCGGAGGGCTGGGGTTGCCCGGCAATATCTAACAACACCATGAAAACGGTGGATGCCCTTTTAAATAAACAGAAGAAGAAGGTTTTGATGTGGGTGTATAATTAATTGATAACCATAGCGATGGGTTTGAAACCCATCGCTATGGTTATCAAAACGTTACTATGGTTGTGTGTGGGTTACTTTCCCTTCAACGTTTCTTCAAACAATTTAAAAATCCGCTTATATTCATCTGTCCAGCTGCTGGGTTGCACAAAGCCGTGGTCTTCTACGGGGTAGGATGCCAGCTCCCAGTTTTCTTTGTGCAGCTCTATTAATTTTTGCGTAAGGCGGATGATGTCCTGGTAATTTACATTCTGGTCTACCATACCATGCAGCATCAGTAGTTTACCTTTAAGCCCATCGGCAAAATAAATAGGCGAACTTTGGCGGTAGGCGATATCATCCTCGAACGGTTCGTTTAAAATGTTGGAGGTATAACCGTGGTTGTAATGCGCCCAATCTGTTACCGAGCGGATAGCACCGCCCGATGCAAACACATCCGGCTGGGTAAACAGCCCCATCAGCGTAATAAAACCACCGTACGAGCCGCCGTATAAACCCACATGTTTGGGGTTAATGCCGTATTTTTCTACCAAATACTTTACGCCGTCTACCTGGTCGGTAAGGTCCTTGCCGCCCATGTGGCGGTAAATGCCGGTACGCATATCGCGCCCATAGCCCGAGCTGGCGGTGTAGTCGATATCTATTACGGTATACCCATTATCTGCCAGCATATTGTTGAACATATACTCGCGGAAGTAGCTGCTCCACCAGTAATGCACATTTTGCAGGTAGCCTGCGCCGTGCACAAATACAACAGCCGGCTTTGCCGGGTCGGGCGTTTTGGGCTGGTAAACACGGGCATAAATATCACTGCCGTACCGGTTTTTAAAGCTGATCACGTCCGGCTCCTTCCAGGCATAAGAGTTAAACTCTGCCGTGGTGGACTTGGTTACCTGCACCGCCTTTGCGCCGGGCCTGTTGGGCTGTACATAAAGTTCCCATGGTTTGTTGGAGTAAGAATGCCGGATGGCCAGCCACTTTTCATCGGGCGACAGGTCCACCTCGTTGCCACCCTTCATGCTGGTGAGCTTTATCGGGGCACCACCGCTTACCGGGATCTTATAAAAATGCGTAATCCCGGGATGCTCGATATTGGCAGTAAAGTAAAAAGTTTTTTTATCGTTGGATAACCGTAATGTTTGCACTTCCCATTTGCCGGAGGTAAGCTGTTTTTTTTCGCCGCTTAACATATCCAGCAGGTATAGGTGCGAGTAACCGCTGGCTTCGCTTTGATAGTAAAAGTGGGTATTATCGGTAAAGCCAAGGCTGCCGTTGGCGAAGAAACCGCCAGTACCCGGGCCGCCTATCCAGGCCTCGTCGCGCTGGCGGTCCAGCAGGGTAAGTTTACCCGAAGCGGCATCCAGTTTCATAATCCAGCGGTCTTTATTATCCTGCGATTCTACAACCAGCACAGCGTATTTGCCATCCTCGCTCCAAATGGGCGTGCCCATATCCACCTTGCGGTCGGCATTGGCTTTTTTGCACTCCTCTAATACTTTGGGGTAATCCTTCAGGTAATCGGGCAGGTCTTTTATGCCGGGAATCTCTTTGGTGGAGATGGCGTAAACACTGTCACGCTGCGTATCAAATACATAGCTAACCGAGCTCGACTGCGGCGCACCCACCTTGGTACGGTTGGGGATATCCTCAGTAAAACCAGTGCCGGTTACATAGTTGGGAACAATACCATTCCTGGCACCCTCGGCCGGCTGAATAAGGCGGTAGGTAATGTAACGGCCGTCAGGGCTTAGCTGTACGCCGTTTACGCGTTTATCGCCGTATACAATCTCCTTTAGCCTGGGTAACGCCATTTCTTTACGCTCGATGCTGTCCTGTTTTCGGTCTTTATCTTCTGTTTTGATGATATCGAATAATTCCAGTTGCTGTTTTTTCAGGTATTTTTCCTGCTGGTTGTCGGTGTTCTTTTTGGCGGTGTTGCTTGCGGTTTTTACAAAATTGGTTAGCTGTACCAGCTCTCCTTTGGCAAGGCTGAACTTATACAGGTTGTTTTCTTTGGAGAAAACAACCGCGTTTTCATCTTTGGTAAAAACCGGGATCGCTTCGCGCTCGGTAGTGCTGGTGAGCTGCGTTACGTTACCGGTTTTTATATCCGACAGGTAAATGTCGCCGTTCTTTTCAAAAGCTTTCAGCGTGTGTTTTTTGTTCCAGCTGCCGTTTTCGGGCGGCAGGCTGCGCTCTTCTTCGGTAGTTAACTGAACAGGTTTTATATTAGCCGGCGTTATGTAGAACAACCCGTCGCGGCCGGCGCTTTTGGGGTTCCAGTTAAAATATACCTTCCTGCTGTCATCGCTCCAACGGATGTTGGAGGGCGCTACGCCAATCCACTTTGGGTCGCGCATTATTTTCTCGATAGTAAGGGTGCCGAGGTTTTGTGCCAATGCGCCTGCACATATAAAAAGCAGTAAGGGGGTAATAAATTTCTTCATGAGGATAATAGCTTAGCTGCCGCAATTTAGCAGTTTAAGTAATATTACTATTTTTAACGATTGGATTGTTACAAATGGAAATAAAAGGCACCGGGTTTACTTTACGAAATTGGCGCGAAAGCGATGCCCCTGTAATGCAGCGCCTTGCCGATAACCCCAAAATTGCAGCCAACCTTTACAACCGCTTTCCATCGCCCTATACATTGGCGGATGCGGAATTTTTTATCGGCATCAATATCGATCAGGAACCGCCCACCACTTTTGTGATAGATGTGGATGGTGAATTTGCCGGTACCATAGGCATCACCATGCGCGACGACGTATTTAGTAAATCGCCGTTGTTTGGCTACTGGCTTGGCGAGCCATACTGGGGGCGGGGCATTATGACCGAAGCCGCCCGGCTGGTTACCCAATATGCCTTCCAAACGTTTGATTTCATTTGCCTGCAAGCGGGGGTTTTTAGCTATAACCCGGCATCTATGCGGGTGCTGGAAAAAGCCGGCTACGTGAAACAAGGGGTTTTAAAAGGCGCCGTTTTTAAAAACGGGGAAATAATAGACGAACATCTTTATTTGGCCTATCCGCAGGCTAAATAATTGTAAAGCGGCACGTTTTGCGTTTGTAACTACTGATGTTAATTTTAATATATTTAACCATGAAAAAACTTATCCCCGCCCTGTTGGTTTTAGCTTCATTTTCCGTTTTTTCCTGCGGTGACCAAAGCGCAGATAACGCAAAGGCTACGGCCGATTCGCTAAGCAGGCAAGCCACTCAGCTATCGCTTAATAAAAAGATGGTGGCAGAGTTTTACCAGGAGTTTTTTGGCGATAAGAATATCAGTGCGTTAGATAAGTACCTGGCGGATAATTACATTCAGCATAACCCTGTCTTACCCGATGGCAAAGAGGCCCTGCGCCAGGGCGCAACCTTATGGTTTAAAGGCGCGCCAAAAACCAAAATAGATATCCAACACTTAAGTGCCGATGGTAACCTGGTGTATATCCACACCAAAAGCAAAATGGGCGATAAGGTAAGTTCTGTTATTGATATCTTTAGGATAGAGAATGGCAAAATTGCCGAACACTGGGACGTGATACAGGATGTCCCCGAGAAATCGGCCAACGCGCACCCGATGTTTTAAGGCCTCTTAGTTATGGTTGCTTTGCACGTGGAGTCCCGAAATAAATCGGGATGACGTGTATGCTCAATACATCTTCCTATAAAATTCCTTCACCATCGCGCCGGGATCCAACGACAAATTAACCGCCGCCGAAACCGCCAGCCCGTAAATGCCGGTAGCCATTAAAGGTTCTACATCCGTTAATTGTACTCCACCCACCGCTATTACAGGTATTTGTATGGGCAGTTTTTCTAACGCCCGGTAACCTTCGTAGCCCAGCAGGGGTTTGTTGTTTGGCTTTGTATCCGTATGTGCAAAGGGCCCGTAGCCGTAGTAATCTACAACGCCGGTTTTTTGTATGCGCATCAGGGCTTCTACATTTGTAGCTGATGCGCCAAGAGTTTTCTCATCGGTTATTGCGTGGCGGATGGCGGCAAAATCGGCATCAAAATCTTCCACGTGTACGCCCTGTGCGTCTACCTTATCCAGCAGGTGGTAATGGTTGGTTAAGATGAGCGTGGCGCCCCAATCATCGCAGATAGAAGCAACCTGGTGTATCTCCGCAATAAGTTCCTCATCAGTTTTTGTCATGCAGCGGTATTGCACCCAGTTTGCACCGGCTTCGCAAGCTATTTGCGCCTGCTCTGCATGGCTGCGGTGGGGCAAGTCCTGCGTGAGGTAATGGAATTTGGAAATGTATTTTCTCATGGTATGAAGTCCGAAAGATAAGGTTTATCTCCTTATTTGCTGTGCCGGCATGCAACGCAATTATCTTTCGGACTGCAGGCTTTCCGCCTTTCTAATCTTTAAACCACTTTAACACTTCGCCAATTGGCGTACCAATGTTACCGCTTGGGGCCTGTATGTGCAGCAATGCGGCTAAGGTGGCAGCAATATCAGTCATGTGGGTTTCGCGCACCAGGCTGCCGTGTTTAATACCCCAACCCATAAATACCAGCGGGATGTGTGCATCGTAAGGGTTCCAGGTGCCGTGTGTAGTGCCTGTGCCACCATGGCCGCCATACCATCCCGGTTTCAAAACAATCTGGATAGCGCCGCTGCGCTCTGCATTATAGCCATTTATGATGCGTGCCCGCAGGTCCTCCGGGATGTTTGCTGTTTGTGCCCGCTGCATATCAACAGCAAAAGCTACGCCCGCCTGTTTTTGCAGCGTTTGTATACATTCTGCCTTTAAGGCCTCTTCGCTAAGCCCTTCTTTGCTTATTGCTGCATTGTTAAAGTTTACCTGGTAATTGTTTAAGCCCAGCACCAGGTTTTTCACCTTAAACTTATCTTCCAGTGTTTTATTCAGCTGGGTACGGCTCGCGGTTTCGTCCCAGTACCCGGCAGGGATATTATGGTCTATTAAAAACTGCGGGTTGTGCGCAGCGCCGTGGTCGGCAGTTAAAAATACGGTGTAATTCCCTTTGCCCACTTTGGCGTCCAGGTAAGCAAAAAACGCGCTCAGGTCGTTATCCAGGCGCAGGTAAGTGTCTTCTACCTCAACCGAGTTTGGGCCGAACTGGTGCCCGATGTAATCTGTTGAGGAAAGGCTCACGGCCAGGAAGTCGGTTACTACATTCTTACCCAAGTGCTCATTATCTATAGCTGCTTTGGCTAAATCAAGTGTGAGCGAATTGCCGTATGGCGTGTTACGGATGATGCCGGTGTTGCCGCCTTTATACAGTTCTGATGTTTTTATCGGAAAGGTGGGCGCGTCGGTACCTGTGAATTTGCCTTCGTATTTTGGGCTGTTATCCGCGGTACTTTGCACGTACGTGTTAATTGGGTAAAGCGTGTTCCAATCCTTTTTTAAATATTTTTCGGCGTTTTTTTGGCTGTTGAAGGTTTTTACCCAGGCGGGCAAATCGTTCATGTAAAAAGTACTGGTTATCCAGTTGCCGCTGGCATCGTCAAACCAATAAGCCGCATCGGCCACATGCCCTGCGGGGAGTATTCCTCCACGGTCTTTCAAAGCAATACCTATAACTTTCGACCGAAAATTTGTAGCCAGCTTTAATTCATCAGTTATAGTACTGGCCAGCAAATTACGTGGCGACATCTTACCCGCTACCGAGGTACTGCCTACCGTATTCACGGTAGAATCTGCGGTGCAGTATATGGATTTACCCGTGGCCTGTATAATAAAATCGTTCCCGGCCATGCCATGTATAGCAGGTACCGAACCTGTGTAAACACTGGAGTGCCCAATGGCGGTTACTGTTGGGATATAGGGAATAAGCGTGTTTTCGCAGGTAAAGCCTTCGTTAAGCAGGCGTTTAAAGCCCCCGGCCTGGTACCGGTCGTAGTAACGATAAAGATAATCCCAGCGCATTTGGTCAACCACAAGGCCCACTACTAATTTGGGGCGGGGCAATGTTGCGGAGGTTGCAGCGGTTTTATTTTGGGCGGATGCGCCGGCAGCGGCAAACAATACCGCAAAGATCAGACACCTGAATTTCATACAGAAAGCGAATTAAATACCGCAAATATGAACAATGATCTGGTTTTTCAGTGTGATATTTGCGTTACGTAATGGTTAAAACAGGGTAGCCTTATTTTAAGGCGTTGAAAATAGTTTGGGCCATCAACTCGCTGCCTACATCGCCGGGGTGCTTCCTGTCGGTCGACATTAAGTCCGAATTGATAGAAGCCTGGCTAAATGGGCCGAAAACTTTAGCAAAATCAATAAACGCCGCGTGGTTTTTAAGCGCCAGCCTAAAAAGCATATCGGCGTAGCTGGCTATTTTATATTTCCGGGGCTCCTCATTTTCGTAAAGGGTTTCGGGCGGGCACATGATGATGATATCGCAATTTGGTTGCGCTTGCCTAAGCTGATCAATGATATGCTGGATATTGGCCCTCATTTGCGCGGGTTCAACATTTGCATCCATCTCATTGGTGCCAAACATAATTATTGCACCTTTTGGCGTAAGCAGCTCTATCGATTTTTCCCAAAGAAGGTTATGCGCAAAAAAATCTGCCGTAGTACCCGAACTGCCTACCTTATGCAGGTTTAGCACATCGCCATCCCTGCGGGCCAAAACGCCGCAAAACACCTGCCCTGCTTGCAAAGGCTCTATATCCAGGTCTATATTATCGCCTGCATCGGTAACATTTATTACCACATTGCCAATATCTGCCGTGGCATTAGACGCGCTTACGGTTGCCCAGCTGCTGCCATTTATCCTGTACCTGAAATTACCCGCGTTTGGGTGCCTTTGGAAAATGATTGTAAACGAATTGAGCAATACCCTCGAACTTACGGTTATAGGTGCGTTAGCCGCATTATTTGTTACATTGCCGCAAGGGCCGTAGTAGTCGCCAGGGCTGGTATCCCATAACAATGGATCGTAGGTAAATGTCAGCTCGGCCGGGTCCATTGAGCCGTCGATAGAATACATACCAACGGGATCCCAGCGCCCAAAGCTGTCGTAACCGGGCCCACCGTCCAAAAAGCCATCGGAAAGCAGTTTGCCGCGTAGGCGCCAGCTATAAAAATTCCCCTGCGTGTACGAATCACCTATCAGTAACATATCATACCGGCTACTTGGGTTTGCCCTGTAGGCTTTCCATGCGGTAAGCTGGCTAAAATTGGCTATTGCCGGGGTTATGGTGTCGGTTATAACGGTATCTGCCGGTGGCGTAACATCTGGTACCGTATCAGTTATGGTAGTGTCCGTATGCGGATGAAGCAGCGAATCGGGGATTATCGGGGCATCAAGTTTACAGCCCTGGCAAAGTAAAAACCCAACAAATAAAACCAGCAAAAAACCCGGGTACCGATTTGTTTTTGAATGTGCGCCGCCAGCAACGCAATAAGGGATATTCGCCATCGTGATTAGGGGTTTGTGCCATGTTGCTACAACACAAGGTTTTAAAGATAGCAAAAATGGCTGTATATGCCATTGCAAAAAGTAGTTTTACATAACAACGCATGTTTAGCAACCGCCAGCCCTGCTAAATATAAATGGGGTTACCGCCGCCTAAAGCGTAAAAGTTAGCAGGGCGTGCTGGCTGGCCGTGTGGAGATCGCGCCAAACCCGGTTAATCTCTGTATCGGGCGACGCCGCCAATAGGCCGCAGTAGGGGTAAAGCCTATCCGCGCATTCGCGGGCTGTTTTTGCAAGCGCACGGCTGCAATGGCTAACCTGTATTAACAACTGCTGATCATTGGGTTGCTGCCAGGATGCCTCAACAGCCTTAAAGAATGTTTGGCGCCTTTTGTTAAGAAGCACAACAGCGGCAGAAAGGGCATCCTCCATAACAGCCACATTGGCGGCATGTACCCTGCGGATGTTGGTTGCCTTATATGCAAAGGCCGGTACGCAAAGGTCCATAAAGTGCACTGCCATGCCAGACAGGTTTGCCGCAAGCGTGGCTTCTGCCAGTTGCAAAAAGGGGTAGGTATATAATTGCGAATCTATTACAGCCGCTTCGCCATCAATTTTAAAACTATAGCTTTTATCAAGATAGAGGTTATTTACCTCGTAGGCATCGCTACCTGTAGCTACCATGCCCATGTATTTCCAGCCCGGTAACAGGTTTACATCAGCTCGCTTTAAAATAAACGGCAATATCAATTGCGTGCCATCTTCGTTTAACACAGGCTCTCCACCCGCAGTAATTTGGCAGTTTACGGTTATATAGGTGGCATGATGCACCCCGCTGGCGTACTTCCAGCTACCGTTGATAATATAGCCAACGCCAACAATATCCGCAGTGCCTGTTGTCGCGCCGCTGCCTGCAATGCATGCTTTCGCATCAGCATATACCAGTTTGGCCATGCCCGGTTCTAAAAAACCGCCAAACCAGCCGGCGCCGCAGCATAAGGTAACCACCCAGCCCAGGCTGCCATCGGCCCAGCTAAGGGCTTCTTCAATTTCAATTAATTGCGGCAAGGGTGTTTGTAACCCACCATAAACAGCGGGTGTAAGCAGGTTAAACCATTGCTGCCGGTAAACTAACTCCAATTGTGCCGGATGCAGCTTGCCCAATTGCTCTGCGTCGGCGGCATGCCTGCGGATGGTATCTACCCAATCGGGAAGCAGATGGGCGGACGGATGCGTTACCTGCGCCATGTTAGCTCAATTTATCGGTTAAACGTTCTTTAATAATGATCTTACGCCAATCGTAATAGCCAAAAATGGCAACAATAAATAATATCAGCGTAAGTACGGCAAACATCGCCAGGCCTTTATGGTAAAGCAGCGGAATAGCAAACAAGTTGCTGATGTTCAACAATACCCAGTTCTCTATTTTGCGCCGTGCCAGCAGCCACATACCCGCCCAGGCAGTAGATGATACCCAGGCATCCCAAACCGGCACGGTAGATTTGGTAAAATTTACCAGCAGCAAATACAGCAGCACCCAGCCCACGAATACAATTAGTATTGTTATTACCCACTCGCGCTTATTGGCATATGCTACCTGTACAGCCGGCTCTCCCCGCTTTTTCACCCAGTGGCACCAACCGTAAACGCTCATTACTACGTAGTAGCCGTTCAGCAAAAACTCGGCGTATAATGCTACCTGCAACAACAGGTAAAGCGAAATTAAAGTAGCGGCTATACCGGCTGGGTATAGCCACACTTTGTTGGCGCGGGCCAGCAGTACTTCGGTAACGCCTAAGATTACCGCCAGCCACTCCAGCCAGGTAGTTGCCTTCAACTGCTCTACAAAAAGAGTTATCCAATGCTGCACCTACTTAAAAACTTAAACTAACCGAGGCCAAAAAGTTGCGCGAGGCCTGCGGAAAGTAGTAATTATAGTTTACTACCTGACCGTTTTCAATATCGGGGTAGGTAGCGCCATTGGCCTCGTACTGCTTGCTAAACAAGTTGTTTACCTGCAAGCCCAGCCCTATGTTTTTTACAGCTTTAACGCTGAAATTATACCTCAGCCTAACATCGCTCACAAAATAGCTTTTTAGCAGCCTG
>CBFGNE010000049.1:0-11352 GCA_965649995.1 uncultured Mucilaginibacter sp. | reverse complement strand
CGAAACATACCAGCTTGGAGTAAAATATGCCATCAACCAGGTTGTAGATAATAATCTCCTGCACGGTAATATTAAATGCTTGCCCCAGGCTCTTGAACAGATCGTGGGTGAGGGGGCGGCTCGGGGTCATTTTTTCAATCTCGATAGCAATAGCCTGTGCCTCAAAGCTGCCTATAATAATAGGTAATCTGCGGCGGCCTTGTACTTCGCCCAAAACCAATGCATACGCGCCGGATTGTGTTTGGCTGTAGGATAGCCCTACGATATCCAGCTCAATTTTTTTCATATCATTACCCATCACAACAAAAATAGTTTTAAGCTGTCGCTTTATATGCTTTAACTGCAGCAATTAATTTTGGCAGTACCTCAAACGCGTCGCCAACAATGCCGTAATCAGCCACTTTGAAAAATGGAGCTTCGGCGTCTTTATTGATAACAACGATAACTTTAGACGAGCTAATGCCCGCAAGGTGCTGTATGGCACCCGAAATTCCTATTGCAATATACAAATTTGGGCTGACAGCTATACCTGTTTGGCCAACATGTTCACTATGCGGGCGCCATCCGGCGTCAGATACCGGTTTAGAGCAGGCGGTAGCAGCGCCAAGCAGGTCGGCAAGTTCCTCCACCATTCCCCAATTTTCGGGGCCTTTAAGCCCACGACCAGCAGATACAACTATCTCAGCATCAGGCAGTGAAACTTTATCTGTAGAGCGAACGATATCTTTTACCATCGCTGCAAAATCAGACGCGCTGGGCTCTGCCGCGAAATCTTCTACGGGTGCTGCAGCGCCTTCTTCAACTACCTTATAGGAGTTAGGCGTAAGGGCAATAACTTTATTTGGAGATGTTAGCTCGACCGTTGCAAATGCTTTGCCCGAAAACGCCGTTTTCTTTACCGTGAATTTACCACCATCCTGTGCCGGAAGCTCAACAGCGCCATCGGCAAGGCCTGCCTGCAATTTTACGGCGACCCGCGGAGCCAATCCGCGCCCGCTAAAGGAATTGGACAGGACTACAATATCCGCACCTTGTGCTTTTGCCGCTTCGGCAATAACCGATGCGTACGCCTGGTTCACAAAATTCTTTAATTTATCGTTAGATACGTTCAATACTTTTTGTGCACCGTATTTACCTAAGGCAGCCAGATCTCCGGCAGCCACATCGCCGATAGATATAGCAACGAGGTTAGTGTTATTTTGGGTTGCAATGGCTTTGGCATAGCTTACCGCTTCAAAAGTTGATTTTTTGAATTTGCCACCGGCATTTTCGGCATATATTAAAACTGGCATATGTTATTCTTCGTGTCGTAAAAAAAATAAATTGATTATATCACCCGTGCCTGTGTGTGCAACAACTCTACCAATTGGGCCGGATCATCAGCACCAACCAGCTTTACCTGGCCGCGTGGGGCAGGAGTTTCATAACTGATGACCTCCGAAAAGGTTTCAACGGCGATCGCCTCAATTACGGTAAGGGGTTTGGTGCGGGCGCTCATGATACCGCGCATATTAGGTATTTTGGGTTCTGCAACGCCTTCTGCTGTGCCTGCTACAAAGGGGAAAGGGATGGTTAGCACTTCTTTTCCGCCTTCTATTTCACGCTCCACTGTTGCGGTGTTGCCATCAACATCCAGCTTTTTTATGATAGACACTGATGGTATATCTAACAACTCGCCTAACATACCTGCTACCTTCGAGCCATTATAATCTATCGATTCTTTCCCGGTTAGGATAACGTCGAAAGGGTTTGCTTTTACGTATTTTGCTATTTGGTAAGCCACGTACCACGCATCGTGTGGCTTTGCGTTGATGCGTACTGCATCGGTAGCGCCGATGGCCAAAGCCTTTCGGATGGTGGCGTCGGTATTCGGCTCGCCCACATTAATAACAGTAACGCTGCCTTTGCCGCCGTCGGTTAATTCGATGGCGCGCGCAAGGGCTATCTCATCCCATGGGTTTAAAATGAACTGAACGCCGTTTGTATTAAATTGGGTGTTGTTATCTGTAAAGGTTATTTTTGTCGTGGTATCGGGGACATTGCTGATGCATACCAGTATTTTCATCATAATTTGTTTGTTTTTACGGGTAGTTATTGGTGGTGCAAATTTAGTTAAAAAAGAGAGAGTTTAAAATGGAGATAAGCAGATTAGATAAGCTGTTGGCATTTATACAGAACGAACCAAACGACGAGTTTTTAAAATATGCTTTAGCTACAGAATACCTGCGGCTTAACAATACGGATAAAGCCCTGAGCTATTACGAAGACCTGGTAAACAACCACCCAAACTATACCGGTACTTACTATCACCTTGGTAAGCTTTACGAGGCCTTAAACCGCAAGGACGACGCCTTACGTACCTATGAAGTTGGCATGAAAATAACCAAAGAGAAACGTGATAACCACGCATTTAGCGAACTACAGGGCGTTTACATGGCCGCAAAGGGTTATGATGACGACGATGATGACGATTATTAATCGATAAGTTTTGAGGCGCAGGGAACTATTATTTATAAGGGATGTTACCCTTTACACTTTTACAGCATTTGGCGGTCCGCAGGCACATATAGCCGTTTTGCTACGCGAATTTGTGCAGAAACGTGGCTACATTACCGAAGAAGAATTAATGGAGCTTAATGCCCTCTCGCAGATCATGCCCGGGCCCTCGTCTACGCAAACCTTGGTTGGCATTGCGTGGAAGGTAGGTGGGCTGCGGTTGGCGCTGATTGCATTTTTTATTTGGATATTGCCTTCGGCAGCTATTATGTGCACGGCGGCAATCAGTTATAAAATGTTTGCTGATAAGGACAAGTTTACCGCCATACTACGCTTTATACAACCGATGGCGGTGGGTATTGTTGGTTATGCCACTTATACATTTGCTGCAAAATTCCTGCGGACGAAAACCACTATTATGCTTGCGCTGGCATCGCTGATTGCTACACTCATCCTCCAAAATCCTTATGCGTTCCCGTTATTGATATTAATGGGCGGTATAATCTCCTCGGCATTGGAAACGCAACCGCAGGAGAACGAGTTACGGGTGAAGCTGTTCAGCAACGTAAACCCTAATAAGGTGGCATACTTTATCGGTATATTATTGTTTTTTGCTGCCCTTGGCGCTATTGTAAGCCGTACTTCGCCGTTTAGTTTGCCTATCAGGCTGTTCGAGAACTTTTACCGTAACGGCATACTGATATTTGGCGGTGGGCAGGTATTGGTGCCGCTAATGTATACCGAGTTTGTGGAGCTGAAGCACTACCTCACCAATTCCGAATTTTTGAGCGGGTATGCATTACAGCAGGCTTTGCCGGGGCCAACATTTTCGTTCACCTCGTTTGTAGGCGGCATTGCAATGGGCGACAAAGGCTATGGCATAACCGGACAGATCGTAGGTAGCGTCGTCGCGGTAATTGGCATTAACCTGCCGGGCTTAATACTCATCCTGTTCATCGTTCCATTTTGGGCCGACCTAAAAAAAATAACGAGGATAAAAAACTCCCTAAGTGGCATAAACGCAGTAGCTGTAGGTTTTATGGCCACTGCTTTTATTATGCTGGTGATGCCCTTTCACCTTAATTTGTTGGCTTATGGGTTGATGGCCGCTACCTTTTTATTGCTGCAGTTTACGAAGATAAAGGCACCGGTGATTATTTTGATAGGAGTGGTGTTGGGGTTGACGGTGTAAGGTTGTAAAATTGATATGCTGCTAGTCAACCTTAAAACATTACAACCTTTCAACTTTACAACAAACATATTAAAATGGCGGCTCGTCTTCCATATCATCCATCCTGGATGGGCGGATGATAAAGTTGCTTTGCTTTTCAAAATCCTGCGACGGCCCTAAGCCTGCAAATGCGTTGCCGCCGGCGGGAGGGAAGCCATCCATATTGGTTTCCAGATCCTGGAACTTAACGTATTTACCAACAAATTTCAGCCTAACGCGCCCTGTTTCACCGTTACGGTGTTTGGCGATGATAACCTCGCCGACGCCCTGCGTTGGATTGTTGTCCTCGTCCACATCCAATCCGTAATATTCAGGGCGGTAAAGGAAGAGTACCATATCCGCGTCCTGCTCGATAGAGCCAGACTCACGCAAATCCGACAGCATAGGCCTTTTAGATCCACCGGGGCGGCTTTCCACCGCACGGCTTAATTGCGATAGCGCAATTACCGGCACATTCAGTTCTTTTGCCACCGTTTTAAGTGCACGGGAAATGCTACCGATCTCCTGCTCGCGGTTACCGCCGCCTTTACCTTCGCCCTTACCCTGCATCAATTGCAAGTAATCAATAATAATCAGCTGAATATCGTGCTGCGATTTTAACCGGCGGCATTTTGCACGGAACTCAAAGATATTTAATGACGGGGTATCGTCGATAATTAAAGGCGCCGATTCTAAGCGGCCAATTTTAGAGTGGATCTGCTGCCATTCCCATTCTTCCAAAGTACCCTTACGGATCTTTTCCTGTTCAATCTCGGTTTCGCCGGATATTAAACGATTAACCAATTGAACAGACGACATTTCCAGCGAGAATACCACCACCGGTTTATTAAAGTCTACAGCAGCATTACGCGCGCAGGTTAATACAAAAGCCGTTTTACCCATTGCAGGGCGGGCAGCTATAATCACCAGGTCGGATTTTTGCCAGCCAGAGGTCATTCGGTCCAGATCGGTAAAGCCCGAAGCCACACCGGTTAAGCCGTCTTTTTTATCTTTCAGCGCCTCATATCTTTCAGTGCCTCATGCACCAGATCATCCATCATTCGCGAATCGCGGCGAAGGTTATTTTGCGCTATTTCGAAAAGGTTCTTTTCGGCTTTATCAAGCAAATCGAAAACATCGCTGGTATCTTCAAAAGCCGAGTTAATGATATCAGAGGAAATACGGATCAATTCGCGCTGAATGTATTTTTGAATAATGATGCGCGAATGGTATTCTATATTGGCAGCAGAGGCTACACGGTTAGTTAGCTCGGTAACATAATAGGCGCCACCAATCATTTCCAGTTCGCCTTGCTGGCGCAGTTGCGCAACAACGGTAAGGATATCTACCGGTGATGTTTTCTCGAAAAGTACTGCAATGGCATTAAATATTTTTTGATGCCTGGTTTCATAAAAAACTTCAGGTTTTAAAACATCAATAACCGAAGAAAGGGCATCTTTCTCCAGCATCAGCGCACCAAGTACAGCTTCTTCAAGGTCTGTGGCTTGAGGCGGTAACTTGCCAGCGCCCGCATAGGGGCTGGGATTAGTAAAACGGCTGCGGCGGTCTGTATTGGCTTTATTGGTAGAATCGTTCTCGAACATCATAGCCCACAAAAATATACTAAAAAATCTCGTATTCGGACATCGTTTATATCTTTTTTTTGGCGGCGCGAATGTTCAGAACCCCGTTGATATCTTTTTTCGCCCTTTTTAAAAAACACTGTAAATTATCATTTTACGGGCGTTTTTTGAGTTACGAGTTATTAACATCGCGTTGTTTGGAAATAGTTAATAACTATTAAGTATATTGATAGTCAGCCGTTTAATACACTGTGAATAACTTTTCCTTGTGTGTAATCATTAAAAAGAAGTATTATAAGAGTGCACGTAAACATCAACTTAATGTTAAATACTATAAGTACTTTTGCGCGAACACAATAAAGAAAAATGACATATAATTCTAAGCCGGTACGCGAGGGAAACCAAATGGTTTTTGGCATCCGCGCCGTTATCGAAGCTATACTTGCGGGGAAAGAAATTGAAGCACTATATACCCAACGCGGCCTTGGCGGCGGCCTATTGAATGAACTTCGGGACGTGATGAACGAATACCAAATCACCGCGCAGCAGGTACCTGTTGAAAAGCTGAACCGCATAACCATGAAGAACCACCAAGGGGTTATTGCATTTATATCGCCAATTACTTACCAAAAGGTGGAGAATATCGTTCAGGATGTTTTTGAAAGGGGCGAGGTGCCGTTAATATTAGTTTTGGATAGCATTACCGACGTGCGTAATATGGGCGCCATTGCCCGTACAGCAGAATGCGCGGGCGTACATGCCATTGTTATCCCGGCAAAAGGCTCGGCACAAATAAACCCTGACGCTATTAAAACATCAGCCGGTGCACTATACAAGATCCCTGTTTGCCGCCACGATAATTTTATGCAGACCGTTAGGTTCTTGCAGGAATCGGGATTGCAATTGGTTTGCTGTACCGAAAAAACCAACGAATTTATTTATACGCCCGACTATACAGCGCCGACGGCTATCATCATGGGTTCCGAAGAGGATGGAATCCGAAACGATATCATCCGCATATCCGACCACCTGGCTAAGATACCTATGTTTGGGGAAATTGAGTCGTTGAATGTTTCTGTGTCGACGGCGGTAATATTGTACGAGGCGATAAGGCAGAGAAATGCTTAAAAAGATATAAGAACCAAGATACAAGGAAGCCCAGCTATTACTAGTTGGGCTTCCTTCTTTCAATCTTGTATCTTGGTTCTTATTCTTGGCTCTTTTTCTAAATATACTTCGCCCCAAACTTATTCTTCACATCGGCAACAACTTGCTTGATGTTTTGCTCCTGGTCGCGGGGGCAAATAAGTAGTGAGTTATTGCTTTCTACCACAATATAATCGTGCAGGCCCTGCAATATCACCAGCTTTTCGCCGGGTACGTTTACCATGCAGTTGCTGCTATCATACATAATTACCTTATCAGACGGGATCACGGCATTGCCTACATAATCTTTATCTGCCAGTTGGTAAATGGATGCCCAGGTGCCCAGGTCGCTCCAACCAAATTCTGAAGGCAACACGTAAACGTTTGAAGCCTTCTCCATAATTCCATAGTCGATAGAGATATTGATGCAGCGCTGGTATATTTTATGCACAAAGGCTTTCTCTTCGTCTGTATTATAAACAGAGCGGGCCTCGGCAAATATCTCATGCATTTCGGGCAGGTAGTTGTTAAATGCATTCACAATGGCTTTGGCCGACCACACAAATATCCCCGCGTTCCACAGGAAATCGCCGCTTTGGATAAAGGTTTTGGCTATATCAACGGTAGGCTTCTCGGTAAAGGTTTTTACTTTATGGAAATCTTCGTTAATCGTGTGGTCGGTGTACTGGATGTATCCGTAACCCGTATCCGGGCGGGACGGTTTGATACCAAGGGTAACCAGGCAATCCTTTTCGGTCGCAGTTTGCAGCGATTTTTCTATCGCCGTGATAAATGCTGCTTCGTCTAATATCAAATGGTCTGACGGTGCCACCACGATAGCTGCATCAGGATTAATGCTTTCGATTTTAAAACAACCGTAAGCCACACATGGAGCAGTGTTGCGCATTACAGGTTCGGTTAGTATTTGGCTGGATGCCATATCGGGCAGTTGCTTTTTTACCAGCCCTGTATAGTTTTCATTAGTAACAACGTAGATATTTTCTTTTGGGCACACTTTTAAAAAGCGTTCGTAGGTATTTTGGATCAATGTCTTTCCGGTTCCCAATATGTCTATAAATTGTTTTGGGTGCGAAGTCCTGCTTATTGGCCAAAAACGGCTGCCAATACCGCCTGCCATTATAATGGCATAGTAGTTTTTATTCATGTTCCGGTTGAAGAATTTTTATTTGGTAAACATCGGTTAAATGTGTGCATTAATTTGTAAATTTAGTATTAAATAGAACTAAATATTTCTACACAAAAAGCACACTCTTTTAAATGGATAAATAAACAAATTGTTTTCAGAACAATAATCATTTTTATATAAAATTTTACACAAAACCCATCGTTTATTTATAAATTTTTGTTATTTTGAACCATATTTTTAAAACGTATTAAGTAGATAATGATAGAAGCTAAAAAATCGCTTTTTGATAACCTGCAGAATTTCTTCGGGTTTGATAACTTTAAGGGGGAGCAGGAAGCGATAATTACGAACATTTTAGCAGGCAACGATACTTTTGTGATAATGCCCACCGGTGGTGGCAAATCCATGTGTTATCAACTCCCTGCACTCATGAGCGAAGGCACAGCGATTGTGATCTCTCCGCTCATCGCTCTAATGAAAAACCAGGTAGACCAGTTAAGGGCCTTTGGTGGCTCGGACAGTATAGCTCATTTTTTAAATTCCTCACTAACTAAAGCAGACATTTTACGGGTAAAGGATGATGTATTAAGCGGCAAAACCAAGTTGCTTTACGTTGCACCCGAATCATTGACCAAGCAAGAGAACGTTGACTTTTTAAGATTGAACCAGGTATCGTTTGTGGCCGTTGATGAGGCACATTGTATATCCGAGTGGGGGCACGATTTCCGCCCGGAATACCGTAAGATACGCCAGGTGATCAGCAATATTGGCGATGATATCCCAATTATTGCATTAACCGCAACCGCTACACCAAAAGTTCAGCAGGATATTCAAAAGAACCTGCAGATGAATAACGCTACGGTGTACAAATCATCGTTTAACCGTAGCAACCTGTTTTATGAAGTACGTGCCAAACGTACCGCGATAAAGGAGATCGTGAAGTTTGTAAAGCAAAACCAGGGGAAATCGGGCATAATTTATTGCCTTAGCCGCAAAAAGGTAGAAGAGGTGGCCGAGGCGCTAAACCTGAATGGTGTAAAGGCATTGCCTTACCACGCTGGTTTAGACCCCAAAGTGCGCGCCGATACACAAGACAAATTCCTGATGGAAGATGTGGACGTTATTGTGGCGACGATAGCCTTCGGGATGGGTATTGATAAACCGGACGTGCGTTATGTGATACACCACGATATGCCGAAAAGCATGGAAGGTTATTACCAGGAAACCGGCCGTGCCGGGCGCGATGGCGGCGAAGGTGTCTGCGTAGCGTTTTATAGTGGCAAGGATATTGATAAACTGCAAAAGTTTATGAAGGATAAGCCTGTTGCAGAACGCGAAATAGGAACCCAGATACTGAAAGAGGTTATTGACTATGCCGAGTCATCTGTTTGCCGCCGTAAACAGTTATTGCATTACTTTGGCGAGAACTTTAACGAGGCGGGCTGCAATTGTATGTGCGATAACTGTAGTGCCCCAAAAACGTTTTTCGATGGCGAGGCACAATTACATAAAGCTTTAAGCCTAATCAAACTCATCGGCGAGAAATTCGACGATTGCCATATCATTAATATTTTGATGGGCAAGGATGATGCGCAGGTAAAAAACTACGAGCACGATAAGCTAACTGATTATTTCGGTACGGGTATAGAAGACGGCGAAGTGCTTTGGAACTCGCTGATGCGCCAGGCACTGTTGAATAACTTCCTATCGAAGGATATTGACCAATATGGATTGCTTCATTTGACCAAAACGGGCAATGCATTTATTGATAACCCATACAGCATCCGTTTTATCCTGAACAGGGAAATGGGCCCAACTGACGAAGACGAGGCTGAGGACGGACCTAAACAGGGCGGCGGCGCACTCGATGCGGAATTGCTGCAAATGTTGAAAGACCTGCGTAAAAAGCTGGCCAAGCAGAAAGGATTACCACCGTTTGTTATCTTCCAGGATCCGTCGTTAGAAGAGATGTGCACGCATTACCCGGTTAATACCGAGGAGTTAAAGCAAATATCGGGCGTAGGTGCCGGTAAGGCATTAAAATTTGGTAAGCCGTTTACTGACCTGATCCAGAAATATGTGGATGATAATGATATCGACCGCCCGGTTGATATGGTAATTAAAAGTGCCGCCAATAAATCGGCGCTTAAGGTATTCATCATTCAAAATATCGACCGCCACTTAAATCTTGATGACATAGCTGCTTCAAAAGGGCTCACTTACGAGGAGATTTTGAAAGAGGTTGAAACGATAGTAAACTCGGGTACAAAATTAAACCTGAACTATTACATTGATGAAATAATTGATGAGGATAAACAGGAAGAAGTTTACGACTACTTTAAAACCGCCGAAGTGGATTCCATTGACGATGCGTTGGTAGATCTTGGGCCAGACGATTATACCCGCGAAGAACTGCAGTTAATGCGTATCAAGTTCATGTCGGAAGTAGGGAACTAACAAAAGATCAAAATAAATGAGCCGCCTTATAAAAATAGGGCGGCTTTTTCGTGGTTACCCACCAAAAATGTCGCGTTTGCACCGCCTCTAATTGCAATCAGCGCATTAAACTTGTATATTAAATATACAGGCTATGCAGATAACCGAAATTAAATTAGCAAAACCGGCGCATCGCGCGCTGGCAGGTGCGGGTATAAATAACCTCGAAGACTTGTCTAAGTTGACCGAAGCAGAACTCATGCAGCTGCATGGCATCGGTAACAATGCGTTACAAACACTTAAACAAGTTTTGGAGGTAAACGGGTTATCCTTCACTTCCTACCCGCACGAAGCAGCTACTTCGCTATAATCTTAAACTCTGTGCGCCGGTTTTTGCTGCGGTTTTCGTCAGATGTATTTGGTGCAATAGGCTCTGTTTTGCCAAAGCCTTTGTAAACCATCCGGGCAGGGTTAATATTGGCAGCAACAAGGTAAGTATATACTGATTTGGCGCGATTCTCTGATAATAGCTGATTCGCCTGGTCGTTACCTACATCATCTGTATAGCCAGAAATTTCAATGCGTACGGTTGGGTTCAAGGTTAAAAATTCAATAAGCTTTTGCAATTCGGCCTTCGACTCGCTTTTTATATCAAACTTATTGGTATCAAAAAAGATATTTTTCAGGATAACTTTGCCACCAACCTCGATAGGAGAGAGCAATACAGAAATATTGAATGCTGTTTTAGGCGCATGGCCAACCAGCGAGAAATTATCCGAATAAAATAAATAGCCCTGCCTGGAGATGTTTAAACCATAATTTTTCCCCGCAGCAAGCGTCGCCAAAAATTCGCCGAGGTCTTCGCTGCTATAATCCTGGTAAACGGGCATATTCTTCTCCAGGTCAATTATTTCGATGATAGCTTCTAAAGGCTCTTTTGTTTTGATGTCTTTGATGCTTCCTTTTACGTAGGTTACTACATTTGGCCTAAGGTTTAGCGGCAGCTCAAAAGTGTAAATATCGTAGCCACCAAAACCCTGCAGATTGTTCGACGAAAAGAATGCATAAGCACCATTGGCGGTTAACGTAAGCCCGTTCTCGTCGCCGCTGGAGTTAATGGGCGAACCCAGGTTCACCGGTTTTTGCCATTTGCCATCTTTGTCCGCACGGCTTATAAACAGGTCTTTATTCCCCATACCGGGCCAGCCATTGCTACAGAAATAAAAGGTGCTGTCATCCGGGTGGATAAAGGGCGATTGTTCATCATAAATGGTATTGATATTGGGGCCCATGTTCACGGGTTCGCCCCAGCCTTTTTCCGTTTGCGTCGATTT
>CBFGNE010000048.1:0-11407 GCA_965649995.1 uncultured Mucilaginibacter sp. | reverse complement strand
CGGCAAATTCAACCAACCGCTCAGTAGCATCATCGCGGCGGTTTAGCAGTACATCTTCTACCAGTTCCAGCAGGTTTTTGGGGATCTGCTCGTAAACTTCTAACATCCCGGCGTTTACAATACCCATATCCAACCCCGCCTTAATGGCATGGTACAGGAATGCCGAGTGCATTGCCTCGCGCACGGTATTGTTTCCCCTAAAGGAGAACGAAATATTACTCACTCCACCGCTTACTTTGGCGTAGGGCAGGTTTTGTTTTATCCAGCGGGTAGCTTCAATAAAGTCTACAGCGTAGTTGTTGTGTTCTTCCAAACCGGTTGCTACGGTCAGGATGTTCGGGTCGAAAATGATATCCTGCGGCGGGAAGCCAACTTCCTCCACCAATATCCTGTAACTGCGGCCGCATATCTCTTTACGCCGTTCTAAGGAATCGGCCTGGCCGGTTTCATCAAAGGCCATTACTACGGTTGCTGCCCCATAGCTTAATATCTTACGGGCGTATTCTTTAAATTTCTCTTCGCCTTCTTTAAGCGAGATGGAGTTTACGATGCCTTTCCCCTGTAAACATTTTAAACCAGCCTCTATAACCGTCCATTTACTGGAATCGATCATAATGGGCAACTTGGCAATATCCGGTTCGCTGGCCACGAGGTTAAGGAATTTCACCATTACGGCTTCCGAATCGATCATTCCCTCATCCATGTTGATGTCGATCACCTGCGCGCCGCCTTCTACCTGTTGCAGGGCAACGGTTAGGGCAGCCTCGTAGTCTTCGGCAAGGATAAGTTTAGAGAACTTTGGCGACCCTGTGATATTGGTACGCTCGCCTATGTTTACGAAGTTAGTTTCGGGTGTAAGGGTAACGGCTTCCAGTCCGCTAAGGCGCAGGAATGGTGCTATCTCGAGTTTTTTACGGGGAGAATGCTTAGCGGCTTTTTCGGCGATACACCGGATATGATCGGGCGTGGTGCCGCAACAGCCACCCACAATATTTACGAGCCCTGCTTTAATAAAATCGTCCACCTGGTGGGCGGTTTCGTGCGGGGTTTCGTCGTATGCGCCAAACTCATTCGGCAAACCGGCATTAGGGTAAGCAGAAATATAAACACCCGCTTTTTCGGATAATTCCTCCAAATGCGGGCGCATCTCACGCGCACCTAAAGCGCAGTTCAGTCCAACAGAAAGCAAATTTGCATGACTGATTGAATTCCAGAAAGCCTCAACCGTTTGGCCCGAAAGCGTACGGCCGGATGCATCGGTAATAGTACCGGAGATCATCACGCCGCCGGTATCTCTAAAAGCCGGGAAATCTTTACCAGCTGTTTTACATTCGTCTTTATACCGTTGAATGGCAAACAGGGCTGCCTTGGCATTTAGGGTATCAAATATGGTTTCAACCAACAACACGTCCGAACCACCATCAACCAGCCCACGTACCTGTGCGTAATAAGCTTCTGCCAGGTCATCAAACGTAACGGCGCGGTAACCCGGGTCGTTTACATCGGGCGATAAAGATGCAGTACGGTTTGTTGGACCAACGGCACCGGCCACAAAGCGCGGTTTTGCCGGGTTTTTGGCGGTATATTCATCTGCTACTTCGCGGGCTATGCGGGCACCTTCGTAGCTTAATTCATAATCAAGTTCTTCGAGATGGTAATCGGCCAGTGAGATCTTTTGCGTACTGAAGGTATTGGTTTCGATGATATCCGCGCCGGCATCCAGGTATTCGGCATGGATTGCCTTTATAACATCCGGGCGGGTGATATTCAGCAGGTCGTTATTGCCTTTCAGGTCGCTGGCATGACCGCGGAAACGCTCGCCGCGGAAATCCTCCTCGGTAAGTTCGTAGCGCTGTATCATGGTGCCCATTGCCCCATCAATAACCAGGATGCGTTTTTCTAATTCTTTTCTAATGTCCATTGTTGAGATATGAGATATGAGAATTGAGATATGAGATAAAACATCTCAAACTCATTACTCATATCAAATTTAAAAGCTACTAAATGCGCATCGAAAAAGCAGGAGCTGTCTCAAATCTCACATCTAATATCTCAAATCTAAATACAGCTTATCTCGAAAAGTCAGGTTGTGATTGTATGACTTTCGCTTATCTTTCCCAACCGATTTTCTCCCGGTTAAGTAGAATGTAGCACCTTGTAAGCACAGGTTGCCAAGACATCGCAGGGTCTAATCCCTCCGCCTTTCTCCATAAGCATTACAAATATGAATATTAATGCTGTAATGTGCAAGGGGACACACATAGTAGGACACAAAGTTGCCTTAGGGCAAGTTTATTGTTTCCGCCGTGTTAATTGGGGCATGCCGGGCAACACCGGGACCATTTTTGTACGAATCGTACAGTTCGTACAAATCGTACAGCTCGTACAAATTTTGGGGAGATTCGTACAGTTTCGCACAACTTCGTACAGTTTCGTACAAATCCGTACAGTTTCGTACAGCAAAATGCGATTGTGCAAAAATCTGCGTTTTTCTGTGTTTTTCTTTGATTTTTCGGGGTTAATCGTGCAGAAAATCTGCTTTTCAAAAAGATGCTATTTTAGGCTTTTACAGGCCGCAGACACGCAGGATTGAAACAGCAAATAGCCCGTTACCCGCCTGCCGCGTTTAGCTACTATTATTGGGTGCTAAACAAAGAAAGCCGCGCAAGGCGGCTTTCAAAAAATCAGTTTGGCGTTTGTTATCTCCTGTTGCCGCCAAATATGCGTAATAACATCAGGAACAGGTTCACGAAATCAAGGTAAAGGGTTAAGGCGCCCATGATGGCCATTTTTTTGCCATCGGCATCGCCATATTCAATACCTGCACCAATGCGCTTTAGCTTTTGTACATCGTAAGCAGTTAAGCCCACAAATACGGCAACGCCCACATAGCTTATCATCAGATCGAGGCTGCTGCTGTGGAATAATAACACATTAAGCAGTGTAGCCACAATAATGCCTACTAACAGCATGATCATGATAGAACCGAATTTGGTTAGATCCTGGTGAGTGATATAGCCGCCCACTGCCATTACACCAAATACAATTGATGTGGTGATAAACACGCTTGATATGGTACCGATAGAATAAACGTAGAAGATGTAGCTAAGGCTTGTACCCAGCACAGCGGAGAAAGCAATAAATATTAATGCCAATGCAAAAAAGCTGAGCTTATTGTAGCTAAACCTAACCACCAGTATAAAAATAAGCGGCGCGAACATGGTAAGCGTACCGAAAATATTATTGCGGCCGGTTTCCGGGTCGCGCAGCATGGCCGAAAGGTTTGGGTTAAATGCAAAAATGTAGGTGCAAAAAGCGGATACGCCCAATGCCACAAACATCCACATAAACACGTTCGCTATAAATTTACGGGAAGCCTCGGCATTTTCTACGTGGCTAACGTTATCGTAAACGTAATCAGAAATTTTAGTTTCCATTTTTCTATTAAGGTTTATTTTATACGAATATAGTATTTTTAGTTAAAAACGTTACAGCAACAGCAAATGTTGCGGCGCATAAAAAGCTTACAAAAATATGTGAAAACGGGCAGTTGCCGGCGCATATTTCGGCATTTGCCTGAATTTGATACTTTTGACGTTTTACCTGCCTATTTTATGATACTTACCAACCGCACCCTTTATACAACATGCCGAAAGGCAGCTATGCCTATACTTATCTGCGCTATTGTTTTTTGCATGGGGACAACCGTTTGCATTGCCCAGCAGCCTGCGCCAATAAAACGAACGGCCGCAGGGTTTGCATACGAAGAAATTGTTACCGGGAATATAACCGGGAAACAACTGCCCCTGCTCATCGCCTTTCATTATTCATCGGGCACGCCGGAAGAATCGTTTAAAGATTATAACGCCCTTGGCACGCCGGCACGTATCATTGTTGTAAAAGGGAACTATATAAAGCGGGGCGGATACTCGTACTTCCCGGTAGAATATTATGCTAAAGATAGCACCGCTCAAATAAATATAGCCAGGCAAACTACCGATAGCATTGCCACTTTTATAGCGCAGATAAGCAAACTTTATAAAACTAAGCCGATTGTAAGCGGCATATCGCAAGGCGGCGACATTTCTTTTCTATTAGCCATTTACCATCCCGATCTGTTGAAAGCATCGTTCCCTTTTGCGGCAGTAATGCGGCCACAGATACTGGATATTGTAAAGGCGAAGCCGGGCAATACGCTCCCGATATTTGCCTACCAGGGCGAGGCCGATAAAATTATTGATGTAAACATTACGCGCACTCAGGTAAATAAGTTGAGGCGCTACCTAAAAATATCGCTAAAAACGTATCCGGGATTAGGGCACGATATCTCCCCCGAAATGAAGGAAGACTATTCCCCGCTGCTACGCAAATGGCTCTTGCGTAATTAGCTCTGGCACCTCATCAGCAGTAGCTGAACTTTTTAATAACTCCATCGCTTTCCGCAATGTAAAGGTTATTTAATAGTTGCCCTCCGAAGTTTAACACATGGCTATAAGCATACAATTGGCCAATACACCGTTTTGAATTGCTTGCAAGTGTTTATTATCCCGGCAGCGGATACAGGTTCCATCCAGCCATATTCCTGCGATTGTAGCCCCTGCCTCTGCTTATCCAGCACGATGCCCGATTCGAATATTACTTTATCATCCTTAACCAGGTAAAATATACTTTGAACGGTAGCCATATCCCCTCCGGTAGCCTTAAAGTTCCACTCCTTTTGCATGCGGATCAAAACCTCCCTGTCCACCGTTTTTAAACATGCGTGATGTGGAATAGAGGGGTGCAGATCGGACAGGTCGGAGGGAGAAATTACAATATAGGCTTGCCAGTCGTCCTTTGTAAAATCAAAGCCTGCAAATGGGTTTAGTTGCTGCCCGGCTTTTAATGTGCTTGCCGTCTTCCCTGTTTTATTTGCCGATAATGGGATAACTAATGTATAACCCATTATGAAACATGCCACACCTATCAACGCCAAACCGATAAATATAATCCCTGCTATTTTTACCGGTTTGCCTATCATCTCAATTCAATCTTTTCATCAGCTGCTCTTCCACTTTTTTAAATACCTGCACAGGTTTTAAGGTGCGCCATTGCAGGTCGTCGAGCTGGCCGCCGAAGTTGATGTAGTAATCGATATTGCTGTTCTTAAATTCTTTGATCACATGCTCCTGAAAATTGACGCCCGCTATCCAGCCATCTTCTACATCCTGAAACCATTCTTCGTAATAGCTATCATCCGAATGGTGGAAGTTGAGTACATTTTCGCCTATCAGCACAAATTTACTGATGCCCTGGTCTATCATCAATTCCAATATCTCGCGCTTCAGCAGCATAATATCGTTATTGATCGCATCGTTCCACTCGCCAATAAATTCAATAATACTGTAATGCCTGTCGTAATCAACAAACAAAACTTTTAGGTATAGGGTATTAGAGCCGAACGAATCCCACTGCGGGTGCAGCAGGTAATTGTATATCTGTTTATCAAATTCAAATTCGTTGTACGTAGTGGCATAAAAAGGCGAGTACTCGTCTTCTGCTGCTACATAATCATCGCGCCATTTGTAATATGGTTCTATCTCGTGCACAGCCCCCTCCAACCTCCCCCGGAAGGGAAGGCTTTTTTAAATTCCATTCTCAATTCAATACTCATTGCGGCTATCTATCTTCTTACTGCTTCCACGGCTTTCCTAACACTGCCATGCTGCTTTAATAATGCTGCGGCATCTTTTTGGCCCAGCCCGGTTTCGTTCATTACCATGCGGGTGCCGCGGTCAACCAGTTTGTTATTGCTTAACTGCATATCAACCATTTTATTACCCTTTACGCGGCCCAGTTGTATCATCACGCTTGTGCTCAGCATATTTAAAACCAGCTTTTGCGCCGTGCCCGCCTTCATGCGGGTGCTGCCGGTTACAAACTCAGGGCCAACCACAACCTCAACCGGGTATTGAGCTTCTGCGGCTACCGGGCTTTTGGCATTGCACACAATACAACCCGTGGCAATGTTGTGGTCGTTTGCTTTTTGCAGCCCGCCAATAACGTAGGGCGTGGTGCCCGATGCGGCTATGCCAACCACCACATCGTTCTCGTTAATGTTAAATTCCATCAAATCTTTCCAGGCCTGCTCGCGGTCGTCCTCTGCAAACTCAACTGCGCGGCGTATGGCGGTATCGCCGCCGGCTATAATACCCACTACCCAATCAAAGGGCACACCAAACGTTGGCGGGCATTCTGATGCATCAACAACGCCCAGCCGACCGCTGGTACCTGCACCAATATAAAACAGGCGACCGCCAATGCGCATTTTTTCGGTTACAATGGTGGCCAGGTCTTCTATCTGCTCCAGCGCTTTTTCAACCGCCAGGGGCACGCTTTTGTCTTCGTTATTAATATTTTGAAGGATCTCCAACAACGGCATTTTCTCCAGGCTGTTGTATTTCGATTCCTTTTCGGTCGTAATTTCCATTTAGCGCAAATAATTTTTAACAAAATTGAATAAAAAACATCAAAGCAAAGAAGATGCGGTGCTAACGCGGCAAAATAATTCGGCAGGCGGCTCTAATGAGCCCCGGTTCTCGTATATGTAACAAAGGGCAAGGCGATGACGTCTACTGAGCCAACAGTGGGAATGTTCGGAGGAATGGCATAATAAAAATAGCTGTCGGCTCAATAAGAGCCCTCTAACAATATTAAGTTAACGTCGCGCATGGCAAATAGCCCCCTCTAAATCTCCCCCGGTAGGGGAGACTTTAGCTTCTTGCGCTTGCTTTTTAAGTCCTCCCTACCGGGGAGGATTTAGGTGGGGCTTAAAACAGTATTAGAACGAACTGTTTTACTTGACTTAATAGCATGAAGAAAAACGGGATTAACTAAGATGATATAAATTATAGGCTATAAAGCTTATTAACTAAATTTGTAAGGCAATTACTACATGAAACAGGCTGCGGGTGTTATTTTCCGGACGATAATTTTACTATTGATGGGTGTTACCATCGGCATTATTATTAGCAATAATAATTTTGCAGGGCGCAGGCTTGGGCTTAGTTTTTCGCGCAGCGACGATAAAATATCAAAAGTGCTGGCACTGGTGAACCAAAACTACGTAGACTCGGTAGATGTGGATAGCATTGAAGGCGTTACCGTGAACGATATGCTGCAAAGCCTCGACCCGCATTCCGTTTACCTCCCGGCGCAACAGGCACAGTCTATTAACGAACGGTTGGGCGGCGGCTTTAACGGCATAGGCCTGGAATACCAGCTATTGCGGGATACCCTTGTTGTTACACAGCTTTACCCCCATGGCCCGGCAGCGAAGGCGGGGTTAAGCACGGGCGATAAGGTATTGCTTGTAGATGGCAAGCCTTTCTCGGGCACCAGCCTTACCCAGCCCCGCATCAGCAAAACCTTCCGCGGCGAAAAGGATTCGGAAATAACGCTGGGCGTTGAAAAAAGCAATGGCCTAAAAAAGAGCTACCTTATTAAACGCGGGCGGGTATCGCTTACCAGTTTGGATGCTTACTATATTACCGGTACTACAGGGTATATCAAAATAAGCAAATTCGCATCTACTACCGATGATGATTTTAGGGCCGCCCTTACCACTTTAAAGCTGGATGGCATGCAAAAATTAGTGCTCGATTTGCGCGGGAACGGCGGCGGCTACCTCAATACGGCTACGGCCATGGCCGATGAATTTTTGCCAAAGGGCAAACTGATTGTGTATACAGATGGCGCCCACGAGCCGCGTACCGATTATTTTGCTACCGATTCGGGCAGTTACGAAAAAGGCAAACTAACCGTACTTATTGATGAATACTCTGCCAGCGCGAGCGAAATATTAGCGGGCGCATTGCAGGACCTCGACCGCGCCACCATTGTAGGCAGGCGTTCGTTTGGCAAGGGGCTGGTACAACAGCAGTTCCCGTTTGGCGATGGCACGGCAGTAAACCTTACTGTGGCCCGGTATTACACCCCCTCGGGCAGGTCGATACAAAAATCGTATAAAAACGGCATCCAAAGTTACCACAACGAATTGGCCAACCGGATGCGCAAAGGCGAATTGTTATCTGCAGGGAACAGCCTTGCCGATAGCGCTTTTGTTGGGGCATCGGCCTTCCGTACCACCAACGGGCGCAAGGTATTTAGCTCGGGCGGTATCATGCCGGATGTTTTTGTCCCCGCCGATACCACCCGCAATACGCAGCTATTGGAGGATTTGGCAGAGAAACAGCTATTTACTGCTTACGTAATTGACAAGCTGCAACCCAATTTAAAAAAGTTTGCAACCGAAGATGCTTTTGTAAAGCAATACAACGTTGGCGATGCAGATTTTAACGCCTTTATCCAATACGCAGCAAAAAGCCTGGAGCAGATAAACCCCAGGGAGCTGCAATTATCTGCCAATATCATCAAAACACTGCTGAAGGCAAATACAGCCCGCTTTAAATGGGGCAATAGTGCTTATTACCGGGTATTGAACGAATATGATGAAACGTTTAAAAAAGCCCTGTCGCTTTAGCTATTTAATTGTGTATATCCCATCGAAATAAGATATAGTGGCCGCATTATCATCGCGGAAATAGCCTACCGGGTATTCTTTACCTTCGGGAGTTACTTTCCAGGCCTTTACAATCTGCGGGCTGGTTGCTACGGAGCTTAGGTTTAAAATATAATACCCAAACTCAGCACTCAGGCACGAATCTTTGTAGGCTTTATTGCTGATCAACCCGGGCTGTTCTAACACATTCAAAAAAAGTTTCCGTACCTGGGCCAAACTCAAATTCTTACTTGTGCTAAGGTTTACTGTGTTATATTTTGTGCCGATAACACTCGTGAATACTTCGCCGCCGAAATGGTAACCAATATCACCATTCAACACCGGCAATCCATTGAAATATTGCAGGGCAAGTGTATGCTGGTACACGTAAGGCGTGCCACCTAAGGCAACGGTATCATCAAAGGTAGCCCGGTAAAAACTTAAGCCATCGTAACTGATGCTATTCTTTTGAAAGAGCGCTTTAACTTTTGAATACGCAGCATCGCCAATGGGGTTTAGCGGCCTTTTGTATTCGGATATACACCCATTGTCTTCCAAAATAGCTTTGGTGCACGATGCCGCTACCAAAAAGCATGGCAAAATTAAAAAAAGGAGGGCTTTCTTCATGGCTAAAACCGGTTTATAAAAGCATTACGCCAAATCGTTTCAACGCGCTACAGGGCACTCCAAATTAATTAAACCATTATGGTTTAAAGGCTTGCCCCGGCACCCGTAGTAAAAAACGTATTTACGCTTACCGGCAATTTGCCTGTTGGTTTTATTTGCCCGGTTATTGCCTTTACTGCCGCGCGCTGCATGGCATCGTCCTTTTGGTAGGCAACTAAAATAGCGCTGCTTTTTTCTATCCCCGGCAAGCCCGCAATGGTATAAGCATTTGCAAAAACACTTATTACCGCATTGTTTTTTGCAGCCAGGTCGGCAATCAGCAATTTAACGTCGCTACTGTAATCCAACTTGCTGGCGGGGCGCAGGCGGGTATCGTGTATGCCCACAAACACTTGCTCGTACTGCTTCAACGATTCCAGCATTTGTTTTAATGCGCCCACAGGCGTATCTTTCCCAACCAAAAACAACATGCTGTTTGGGTATTTTTTTGATAGCTCCTGCTGAAAAACGGTTTGCCCGGTAACGCCAATGCTTATAATGGCGGTTTTTTTTGTGGTGTCTTGCTTCAACAAGCGGCTATCGCCTTTTATAAGCGTAATGGCAGCATCGCTTAGTTGCTGCACCAGTTGGGTAGCGGCAGGGCGGTTAAGGTCCTGTAATAAGTTTTGGGTATCTATGGGGGTATAATTGCTTAGCCCTGCCCAGTATTTGGCGGCCAATACCTTTTTCACTTTCGCTTCAAATTCTTCGGGCGCGATGTGTTTTTTACGGACTTCTTTCCGGATAAGCTTAGCGGCATTCTTGGAGTTTTCGGATAGTTCTATTAAATCCATACCAGCCATAAAAGTTTTCAGGTCGGCCTCCCCGTTAGGGAAGTATTTGGTTACCCCTTTCATCTCCATAGCATCAGATGCTACCAGCCCTTTAAACATCAGCGAGTCTTTCAAAATATCGGTAATAATTGGGCGCGATAAGGTGGACGGCAGGTTTTTGGTGGTATCCAGCGCGGGGATGCTCATGTGCGCTATCATCACCCCGCTAATGCCTGCGTTTATAGCTTCGTGGAAAGGGTACATCTCTAAAGAATCGAGCCTTTCGCGCGTAAAGGGCAGCAAGGGCAGGTCGAAGTGCGAATCGACATTGGTATCGCCATGCCCCGGGAAATGTTTTGCTATCGCGATGAGCCCTGCATCCTGCATGCCTTTGGCGTAAGCAATGCCTTTGCGGGCCACGTTGTATTTATTATCGCCAAACGAGCGGTAATTAATTACCGGGTTATTGGGGTTGTTGTTTACATCAAAATCGGGCGCGAAGTTGATGTGCATACCCAGCCGTTTAAAGTCATAAGCCACCATTTGCCCCATTTTGTATATCAGGTTGTTATCCTGTATGGCACCCAGGGCCATTTGGTAAGGGTATGATTTGGTAGAATCCAGCCGCATGCCCAGCCCCCATTCGCCATCCATGGCAATAAGCAGCGGTATGCGCGATATCTTTTGGTACTCATTTACCAAATTGGCCTGCCTGCCCGGCCCGCCCTGAAAAAACACCAACCCGCCTACATGTTCTTTTTTGACCACCTTCCCTACCGAATCGGAATAGGCCTGCCCGCGGTTGGTATGTGCCCGCACAAAAAACAACTGGCCTATGCGCTGCCGGCGGTTAAGTTTATTATAAACAGAATCTACCCATTGGTTTTGCTGGGATAGGGTGCTTACCAGGCTGGCCTTTTGCGCCAGGCTGTTATCGGAAATCACTAATAATACGAAGGAAAAGGCAAGGGTGAGGTATTTCTTCAGTTGCATAATGATGTAAATGTAGGTTAAATCCTAAAAAAGGATAATTGTTTTTTTGTTAGGGGTAAATTGAATCTTGGTGAAGGCGTAATTCAAAATAAACGTCATGCCGGATTTATTTCGGTACCCCACACGGCAGGTAATGGAAATGCAAAGCGGTTTAGCATAGTTGTGACTTTTATGATGGGGTGCTGAAAAAATTTCAGCATGACGGTGAAATCACTTATATGTTTTGTAAAAAACACGATACACCCTCCAATATCTCAAAACACAAAATAAACCTTAACGAAAAAAAACACTCTATCGAGTATAAAAAAATCAACAAAAACCAAAGCAATGCGGGCAAGCTTTGCCCAACCGGCTTTAATAAACAGCAAAAAAACATGAAAAAATTACTCTTTTTAGCGATAGGCCTGCTCACCATTGCGGCCTCGGTGAATGCACA
>CBFGNE010000047.1:0-11455 GCA_965649995.1 uncultured Mucilaginibacter sp. | reverse complement strand
TAAGCAGTTTGGGTTTCCCATTTCAAATCGGGGTTAGCTGCATTTAAGGGTGAGGTAGAAGTACCGAAGTAGTTGAGTTGCTTTAATTTTAACGATGCGTAAGAAGGGTAATCCTGGTTACCTGTTTGCCCATAGTTTAAGCGTAAGCTTAAGTCATCAAAAACACCTTTAGGAGCCCAGCTCTCGCTGCTGATACGCCATTTAGCTGCAACAGCCGGGAAAGTAGCATACTGGTTGTTAGCACCAAAACGCGACGAACCATCGCGGCGTACAGTACCGGTTAAGATGTAACGGTCTTTATAAGAGTAGTTAACACGTGCAAAGTACGATTGCAGTTTGTAGCTGCTACTATCGCCCACCGGGTAAGCTAAGCGCTCGGTGTAGCCGTTATAATCGTAGTAATCTTTCACAAATTGTTTTGGAACTGCAACGTTCCAGCCCATATCGAAACGGTTAAAGTTTTTATATTGAGCGTAAGAATAACCAACCAAAGCAGTAATAGAACTGTTGTTGGCAAATTTCTTATCGTAGTTTAAGGTATGCTCTGTAGTGGTGCTCCTTAACTGACCATGCTGTAAAATACCACGGCCATTAGTTGTTGCAGAAGGTATGTTCTTATCCCTGATGTTACCACCGTCGGTGAAACCGATGATAGTAGGGTCGTAATAAGTTTGCCTTAAACCGTCAGATCTGTCTACACCGATATTACCTTTGTAAGATAAACCTTCAATTAACCTTACGGTTAATGATAAGTTGTTAAGGTAGCGGTTTATTTTATCAGTATCATCAATTTGGTTTAACAACGAAACCGGGTTACGGAAGCTATTACCCTTAGGGATACCATTAGCTTCGTAGCCATTCAGGTTAAAATATCTGCCTTGTGCATCGTACACAGGGATGGTTGGATTAGTTTGCAAGGCAGCACCAATTAAGCTACCATTGAAACCGGCGTTGTTAGTGATAGGTGCAAACCTGTCTCTAACATCAGAGAATAATGAAGTAAGGTCAAATTTAATCCTTTCGCCAAAGAACGACTGAGACGCGTTAATACGTGCATTGAAACGTTTCAAGTCAGTGTTTTTAACGATACCTTGCTGCACATCGTAACCGGCAGATGCACGGTAGTTACCAGTGTTGCTGGCGCCACCAAATGCCAGGTTATAGTTTTGAGAAACCGCAGTCCTCAAAATTTCTTTTTGCCAGTCTGTGTTACCGCCATAGTCAACAGCAGCTGGGTCAGCACCAACGCTTGCAACACCTTTTAAGAAATCTTCGCGGCCAAGCAGGTCGTAAGTTTTAGCTGCGTTAGATATGCTTCTGCTTGCGCCAATTTGTATACCCGCGCCTTTACGGCCTTTTTTGGTTGTAATTAAGATTACACCGTTAGCACCACGAGAACCGTAGATAGCTGAAGCAGATGCATCCTTTAATACCGAGATGTTTTCGATATCGGCAGGGTTGATAAATGCCAAGGGGTTACGTGCAGAAGCACTACCTGCACCAGCATCCATACCACCAGAAGTACCGCCGTTATCCAAAGGCACACCATCCACTACATACAGTGGGCTTGTACCAGAACGGATTGAGCTTGCACCACGGATGTTAATAGTAGCGCCTGCACCAGGCTCGCCGCTTGAAGGGGTTACCTGTACACCTGCTATACGGCCCTGTAATAATTGCTCGGGTGTTGCTATAACACCTTTGTTGAAATCTTTAGGGCTTAAAGACGCTACCGAACCGGTTGCATCTTTAACACGGGTACTACCGTAACCAATTACAACAACTTCGTTTAAAGCTGTGCTCGATGATTCAAGCGATACAGCAATAAAAGTTTTGCCATCAAGGCTTACTGTAGCGGGCTTGTAGCCAATGTAAGCAAATGTTAAAGCTGTTGTGCTTGCCGGTACCGAAAGCCTGAACGTACCATCAACATTGGTTTGTGTACCAATACCGCCGCCGGCCCCAACGGTTACGCCTATTAGGGACGATCCGTCTTTTTTGTCGGTTACTTTACCTGTGATCACTTTATTCTGAGCTAATGCTGGCTCGACAAAGAAGCAGGTTAAAGCAAAAAAACATAAGGTGAGTAAGTGTTTAAATTGCATAGTTTGTGGTTTAATTAAAATTGGTTATATAAAAGTTCTTGTACATAGTTTGCATTATATAAAACACCGCCGATTAAATAAATACCGGCATGCCGCTTTAAATATCATGTGTTCAACACACATCAATTCACAGGAATAATAAAATTAATAACGTTCAGTATATTGGTAATAGCAGTAAAAAAACCGCTTCCGATGATTTAGCTGTCCAAGTATTTACTTGTTTAAACTTTTTACATCCATACAAAGATGGGTGTCCTGTGCCTCAATCCCTACTCATTTGCGTCAATTATAAAAAAATATAGAATTATTTTTTTATAAACTATTGATATACATAAACTTAACAACAAAAAAGAAGTAAAAAATATAACCATTTTTTACACTTTTGATGACCAAATCAGTTAAAATAGTATGTTAAATAGTTTTTAAAGTACCTGTTTGAAGGCATTACAGGCGGTTTACTTATTCAATTGAGTCAACCGCTTTAATATCCATTATACGGTGTTCAAATTGGTCGGGGCTTTTGGATTTTGCTTTTATACGCATTTTGTATACGTATATGGTATTTACCGAGTATTCCAATATTTTGGCAATGGTATCATTATCATTTATCCCCATCCTAATCAGCGCAAATATGCGCAGGTCGGTATTCAATACTTCGTGCTCCTGCGGCCATATCTGGTCTTTTTCTTCAAACTGCGAATTAAATACTGCTATAAAATTGGGGAATATCTTCAGGAAGATATGATCGAAACTGTGGTACAGTACCTCCCGCTCTTTTTTTATGTTGATGTTATTGATGATAAGCCTGATATCATCGTATTTTTTAATGGAAAGCTTGGTATCGACAGACATCTTCAGCTTTTCGAGCTTTAATATGTAACCGGATATGATCTTAAAGAACTGCCCAATATATTCTTCCTTAATGTGGGCATCTTCTATCAGTTTATAATTAACATGCTTTAGCTGAACATTTTTGTCCTCAATTATCCGCTCTTTATGCTTAAGCTTATCTAACTGTTTATAAATCATAATTAAAAACAGTATAACCAGGGATGCCAGCGCGGTGATGGCAAGCAGGTACATCAGTATCCTGTTCTTTTCGCTTTCGGTATGGTTAAGTTCTTCGGCGGCAACAAGCGGCAGTATGGCGCCAATCTGTATTTTACGCTGCCGTGCCCCATAAAAATCGGCATCGGCTTTGGCCAGTTGTATAAAGCTATAGGCATCCTTAATGTTGCCAGTTTTATATAGTTGCTCCGCCAGGGTAAAAAGTGCTACCGTTTCTTTGGTAGATGACTTAATATCGGCAATGGCCGACTGTATCAGGAAGGCTATCCCCTCATCGCGCCGGTTTGAGTTTATATAGGTTTGACCCAGAGAGCAGGTTATCATGGCGCGCAGATGCATGGATATATGCACCCCGGGGCCTACCAATTTACTCAACTCCTGCGAACCGTTATAATTATCATTAGCCCCAACGTGCCGCAGCCCCGAAAAATATATCCGGTCTACCGAGCCTATCTTGCTTAACTTAATGGCCGAATCGATATAAGCATTACTTGCCCGCAGGTAATCAGGCGAAAAATATTTATCGCTATTGTACTTTGCCAGGTCGCTATTGCAACGGTACATAATAAAGTAGTATTCCACCTTCATACTGTCATTAAGCAGTTTTGGGTTTACACGCCTCATGCAATCAAAGGTTTCCTTAAACATGCCGGATGAAAGCAAAATAAAACCGAGTTTGATCTGGCTGTAGTAAGCACGAGACATATCGTTCATGTTAATGCTAAGGCTTTTTAGCTTATTTACATATACGTAGGCCGAATCGTATTGGTAGGATTTATACTCGTCGTATAATTTAAGGCAGAGATCGTATTGAGCAGCATAGTTTATAGATGAGGCCTGCGCACGCTTTTGCATTAACTGATGTATGCGCGCCTGTTTAGCCATATCGTAACCGTCTTTTTTGGCAATCTCGGCCTTTAGTTCGGCCAGCAAGTTGTCTTTATCCGCAGATAAAACGGGTAAAGCACAAAACAACATGAAGCAACACAGTAAAAATACCTTCATAAATTGGTCTCAATAGCGGATTAAAGTTAATAACTAAAAATTAAACCCTAAACAATTCACAGCCATTAGGGCTTTTTTGCAATAATGGCGGCCAGTTTTAGTATTCATTAACGACTCCTTAACATGGTGGTGTATGGGGTTTCGAATTTTACAATTGAGGGCTGCCTTTTGAACGCCGGAAACGCAAAAAGCCCGCAGTTTTTTTTAACTGCAGGCGGGGTTTTTATCAGATCAGTATATTTTCTTAGTAGGCAACCACAATTTGGTTGTCGGTATTTTTAACAATAAGGCTCTTCACTTTTTCGCCTTCAACAGGGTTTGATAAGCCTGTTGGGTCGAACCGGGAAATAGGCACCATCAGCGCGCTGAAATCATCATCGGCCTTAAACGATTTGCCATTAAGTTTTACCGCAACAGCACCAAAACCATGCAATACAACCTTTATGTTATTGAATTTAGATTTCGCTGCGCCTTCGGGCTTGCCAAAGGTTACTGCTTTTTTTATGGCATCGTAAGTAATAACGCGTTTGTAATATTCGCCGTTCTCATAATCGTAACTGTCGCCATCATCCTCGTAGTAAACAAATTTGTTATTCACATCGCCTTTGTAAACATGTACGGTTAAGGTATCTGTCGGCTTTTCGGCAGTTGTTTGTATTAACGATTGCATTGGGATTATACTGCTTTCTTTTACAAACACCGGCAGTTTGCTCATGCCCAGGTCGATATTAAGTTTGGCGTTGCCTTGTTGTATAGCGCCATTGTACAGATCGTACCATTTACCTGCGGGGAAGTACGCTCTGCCAATTTGCGTTTGGCTATCAAACGGCAGTACCAGAAATGCCTGGCCAAACATATATTGGTTTTCGTAAGTACCGTTGTACACATTTTCATCATGCGTATAATCAATTGCCAAGGAACGCATAATGGGCTTGCCATTTTCCTTTGCCTCGTAAAACGAAGAATACAGGTACGGCAATAATTTATAGCGCAGGTTGATATAGTTACGGGTAATTTCCAATACTTCTTCGCCATAGGCCCATGGCTCGGATGATTTGGTATTGATTTGCGTGTGGTTACGCATGTAAGGGTTAAATGCACCAATCTGCATCCAGCGGGCGTAAAGTTGCGCCGATGCACCGCCCGTAAAACCGCCAACATCCATACCCGTATAAGGTACACCGCTAAGCCCAAGGCTATTCATCAGGCGGATGCCTGCCATCATATGGCTGTCCTCAGCCCGGTTATCGCCCGTCCACATGGCTGCAAAGCGCTGTAAACCAGCATAACCCGAACGTGTCAACACGAACGGGCGTTTATTGCCACCCAACGCTGCACGGTACCCCTCGTAACTACTGCGGATCATCTCCAGCCCGTAAACGTTATGAATTTGCAGGTGCGATGCGCCTTTGCCTTCATAATTGAAGAAAATGTTATCCGGCGCCTTCTGCCCCCACGTGCTAAACTCGTTCATATCGTTCCATATACCGCTAATGCCATCCGCTGCGTATGCTTTCAATTCCTTTGCCCAAAATTCGCGCCCTCTGGGGTTTGTGAAATCGGGGAAGTTGCACCAGCCAGGCCAAACCTGCCCGGTGTAGTTAGTGCTATCGGGATATTTGGCAAAAATGTTTTCAGCCAAGCCGCGGTCGTATACTCCATAGCCTTTTTCTTCCTTCACCCCCGGATCAACAATAAGCGTTACTTTAAAGCCCATGTCTTTTAACTTTTTAGTAAGCGCGGGTGGGTCGGGGAAACGGCTTTTATCCCAGGTAAACACTTTGTATTTATCCATGTAGTGGATATCCAGCGTGATGCCATCGGCAGGTATCTTCTTCTCGCGCAAGGTGTTAGCCACACGGTAAACTTCGGTATCAGGGTAGTAACTGTAGCGGTTTTGCTGATAACCAAGGCTCCATAGCGGCGGCATTTTTATGCGGCCTGTAAGCCAGGTATATGATGCAATAACATCTGCCAGATGGGCGCTATACATAAAATAATAGTTCATCTCCCCGCCCTTGGCTGCGAAAGACGAAAAACGGTTGTTACTGGCTCCGAAGTTAAAATCCGATTGCCAGGTGTTATCCATAAATATCCCGTACTGTACATTATGATGCACGCCTATATAAAACGGAATGGTTGAATACAAAGGATCCTGCCCAGCCGAGTAGGCAAATACGTCGCTGTTCCAGTGGGTGTAAGCATTGCCGCGGCGGTCAAGTGGGCCGGTTTTTTCGCCCAGGCCTATAAAATGTTCGCCATCCTGCATGTGTTTGTAGGTGGTTACATTCTCGGTTACCCAAGAGGTAGTTAAACCAGCTTCGTCCTGGTTTATTACCTCTCCGGCCAAGGTACTAAAGGTAATGGCATATGGGTTTTTCTTGATGTTTACCTTAAGTGAATCGGTTGTAAGGTTAATCTCGTTATCGTTTTGGGTAACTGTTACTTTGGTGGTTTGCGGTTTGGCAATAACAGCGTACGAGAAATCTTCTGCCAATTGTTGTTTATCCATACGCACCCTGATCACGTTTGGGCTATATACAGCAATCTTAATAAAAGCGTTTTCCGTTCTAATATCAACTTCCTGGTTGTTTACAGTTACGCCGGTAACTTTCCCAACCCTCTTTAGCAAGGTTTGGGCAGAACCCACTTGGGTAAAAACGGCAAAAATTACAGCGAGGGCAACAAAACGGTTTACGATCTTCATTCTTTTCAGGAAATAGTTTCAATACAATTGGTATCTGGCAGGTTAAACCCCCATTTTAAAAAGTACCCGGGACGAACCCTAAGCATTATTTATTTGCTGAAATTATAACACATTTAGCGTATGACGCACAGATATTAACCCCTTAATTTTTTTTATAACCCAAAAACCCTCTAATTATTAAAATTAGAGGGTTTTTGGCATTTAATTCGGGTAAAAATATAAGCCTCAATATAGATGGATATTATTCAAAAACCATCAATAATTGGCAAGTACCATGATGTTATTACTGATGGGGGTGATTTTTTCCAGCCCGTTTAAAAAGCCAAGCCCAACTACGAAGGTAAAACCGGCTACTACGCCGCCCATGTCCTGAATCAATTCGCTGGTGGCTGTAACCGTGCCGCCGGTGGCTAAAAGGTCATCATGGATAAGGATGTGGTCGCCTGGTTTAAAGGCATCGGTGTGGAGTTCGATGGTGGCGGTACCATATTCCAGTTCGTAAACTTTTTGTTTTACGGTATGAGGAAGTTTGCCCGCCTTACGCACCGGTATAAAGGGTACGCCCAGCTTAGTGGCCAGGGTTAGACCGAATAAAAACCCGCGGCTTTCCACACCGGCAATGGCATCTATCTTTATATCTTTCAGCCCCCCGGCAAAGGCATCTACAATACCTTGGCACAAAACAGGGTCCTTTAATATTGGTGTAATATCTTTAAAAATTATACCGGGTTTGGGGAAATCATGAATATCGCGGATGGCGGCCTTTATCTGTTGTTGTATCATTATAGGGTAAATATGTTCAATTTTACGCAAAAAATCTCCGTGAATTTCTATTTTACGGTTAAATAAGGGGCTATTTTATTAACTATTTCCTCGTTTAAAATGGCAATGTTTTTTAGATCGGCTACCGCGGTGAAATCACCATGTTGTGTACGGTATTCAATAACAGCATTTACCTGTTTGTAATCGAGATAGGGCATCAGCCGTAGTTTATCAAAAGTAACGGTGTTGATATTGATTTTCCGGATAAGCGAAGCATCAACTTTTACATTAGCTTTCAGGGCGGCGTATTTCAGCTCATCAAGCCCATACACCTCTTTTAATTGTCCCTTACTTATAAAGCCTCCCAGGCGCTCGCGGTAATAAATAATGCGTTTAGCAAATGCAGGGCCGATGCCTTCCAACGTGGTGAGCTTTGCCGAGTCTGCCGAGTTTAGTTCAATCACCATGTTTTTAACAGACTCACCCGGGATATTTATATACGGAGACAGCGCCCTGTAATCCGCATTGCTTATGCCATATATCTTCTTCAGGTCCGCTGGTTTATAAAACCGCCCTCCTTTTGCTTCATAATTTTTAATGGTGGCAACCTGCTTATCGCTCAACCCAAGCATCTTCCATTTACCACCAGGCAGGTTGTTGGGGTCGAATTTGAAAAGTGTACGGGTGCCTGGCTCACCTTCTGCAGCATTGTTACCCGCAGCGGCATTCCCCGGGTTGGCTTTGTTGAGCTGCGCCAGCGCAGCATCAAACTCTTTGCTATTAATTGTATTATCTTTGTGGTACCATTGAAAAATGTAGGGCGCCGCTAAAACTACAATTATCAAAAAAACCAGCACAAGCATACCGTTCCATTCTTTTTTGGTAAGGGACAGGTAGTTTTTTAGCCGGGCTTTCATATCAATGCTTTACAAGCGTTAAAGTAATAATTTTACAATCATTTAATCCGTTTAAAAAGGATGAAAGTTATAACCACCGAGGAATTTGCCAAAGCAACTAAACTGGACAAACTAAAAATGCCCGGCTTGGCGGCCCTGCTGATGGAACTGATGAAGATAAACCAGGTGAACGACCTGTTTGCCCAGGCACAACCCAAGCAAGGCCCCGAATTTGTGGACGCCATTTTAAAGGGCTGTGGAATAGAAATAGATTTTGACGAGCGCGAACTGCGCAACATCCCCAAAACTGGTGCTTTTATTGCCATTGCCAACCATCCCTATGGTGGTATTGAAGGCATGGTACTGCTGAAAATGCTTTGCATGGTACGCCCCGATGCCAAACTGATGGCCAATTTCCTGCTGAAGAAAATACCAAACCTTGCCGATTACTTTATTGGGGTAAACCCTTTTGAGAATGTAGAGCACTCTTCCAGCATAAGCGGTTTGAAAAATACGCTTGAATTGCTGGCAAATGGCACGCCTATAGGCATTTTCCCGGCCGGGGAGGTATCCACTTTCAAGATGGAGAAAAAAGAGGTTACCGACCGCCTGTGGCACCCGGTGGTGGGAAAGATCATTGCCAAATCTAAAGTGCCTGTGGTGCCAATATACTTCCACGGTAATAACGGACTGCTATTTAATCTGCTGAGCCTCATACACCCTGCATTACGCACGGCAAAACTACCCTCCGAACTATTTAACAAGCAGGGGCACACCATTAAGCTGCGCATTGGTAAACCTATAAAGGTTGCTGATATACCCGATAACGCTAACAGCGCCAAGGTGCTTAACTACCTGCGTGCAAAAACATATGCGCTTGGGGCTGGTTTGGACGAGGAGAAAAAGATCTTCAACCCCCGCAATTTATTCAAAATAAAAAAGCTGCCGGAAGCAATAGTACCCGAAACTACTGCAGAGAGGCTGGAAGCGGAAATTGCGCCCCTGCGAGACCACTATAAGGTATGGACGGAGAAGAACTACGAGGTGTTCATCGCCCCAACTTCGGCCATCCCATGCACTATACGCGAAATAGGCCGCCTGCGCGAGGTTACCTTCCGCGAGGTGGGTGAGGGTACGAATAAGGCTACTGACCTGGACGAGTACGATATTTACTACCACCACCTGTTCATATGGGATTTTGAAGCGAAAATGATCGTTGGCGCTTACCGTATCGGCCTGGGCGACGAGATATTTTACAGCGTTGGCAAAAAGGGCTTTTATATTAACGAGCTGTTTAAGCTGAAAGAGCAGTTTACCCCCATATTAAAGAAGAGCCTGGAACTTGGCCGCTCGTGGATACGTAAGGAATACCAGCTAAAACCCCTGCCGCTCTTTTTGCTGTGGAAAGGCATCCTGAAATACCTGATGGATAACCCACGCTACCGTTACCTTATCGGCCCCGTTAGCATCAGTAATTCCTTCTCGCAGTTTTCCAAATCGCTTATTGTGGATTACATCAACCGCAACCATTTCGACCACGAACTGGCGCAATATGTAAAACCCCGTAAAAAATTCAAGGTAAACTTTGAGAACATCGATACCGACCTGCTAATGAGCGGCGGCGATAGCTTTAAAGGGCTTGATAACCTGATATCCGAAGTGGAAACCCATAACATGAAGGTACCCGTATTGCTTCGCCAGTACATCCAGCTCAACGCCAAAATTATCAGCTTCAACATCGACCCTAAATTTTCGGATTGCCTGGATGGGTTCCTGGTATTAGACCTGGAGAAAGTGCCGCAGGATATTTTGGAGAAGTTGGGGAAGAACCTGTAACCGGGATTAAGCGAATTTTGCGATTTAAGGATTCTTTTGTTAGTGTCATTGCAATAACGCGAAGGAATCAAAACTTGGTTTGTCCGTCCGATTATAGCGACGACACTGTTGCGGACAGAACGAGCAACTACTATCCACTACCCATTGATTTCAACCGGTGGTCAGTGATGCAAAAAAATCACAGGCAAAAATGGAAGGCCTATAACAGTATACAACAATACCATAGAAATTATTTTGTCCGATGCCTTTATGCTTTTTCCTCTAAGATCTGATGAGCCTCTTAACCATAACGAGTAATCTCTATCGTGGATTTTAAAAGTCAACTTCGCAAAGCAGTAATCTAAAAAAAGAAATATTGCAGGAGTAATTGGTGCCCAAAAGGCAAGCTGCAAATTCACATCACTTGTTGTATAAAACGTCAATAGCGATACTCCGGTTATCATCAATAGCAAAGCAACAATCAGAGTAGGCTTGCTCCTTACCCATCCGTGTCCTTTGCTCTGCAACATTATAAAGTTCACACCCAGAAATCCGATTATGGCGACAATCTTTAAATCCATCTTTAATACTTCCAACCCAACCTTTTAAACAAGCTATACAACACCCAAATCGGCGTTATCATTACCAGTTGCTTATCATCCCTAAAGGATGCTTCGTTGCCTTCTTTTTTGCCGCCAATAAACTGCCCCAACCAGGCGAGGGCTAAAAACAGGGTGCCCATCCAAATGAGTGGAATACCGCCCGCATGTTCCCATAGGGCAAGCTGCGATACGCCGTAGCTTAAGGCAAATAATACCAGCAGCATGGTGTAGGATAAAATTGGTGATAATTTTAAGGTGTAATAAACCGTAATGGCTATCAGGAATGATGCCCAGTTAAACATCTCGTTATAGCTTTTCAAAAATTCAAAATGCGGAAAGGGTATGGCCCATGCAATGCCCAAAGCGCCAAACAGCATCAGCGGTACGCAAATAAAATGCAGCACGCGGTTGGTTGGATTGCGGTGGCTTGCATTAAGCCGGTTAAAATAAACGTCTACCGGGCGCTCATCTTTTTTGGGGAGCACAGATTTAATG
>CBFGNE010000046.1:0-11500 GCA_965649995.1 uncultured Mucilaginibacter sp. | reverse complement strand
GTGTTTGGTTTATTAATGAATGTTAGTTACAGCCCCGGCTTTTTTGCCATGCCGATAAGGTTTACATCAACCAGTTCCAGCCCGGTTACCATGTGCTGCACCGTTTCTTTATATTTTTTAAAATGAGGCGTTTCTATATGCAGTTTGTAGGCTGCGGTATCGGCGTAGATCTCCAAAATGGTGATGTGCGCCGCATTGGTTTTATCGGCAACGGCATAATAGGTGAGTACGCCCGGTTCCAGGCGTACCGCAGTGGCCATCTGCTCTTTAAGCGCAGCGTTGTATTTATCCAGCTGCGCTGGGTCAACCGTTATTTTTGCCAGCCTAACCATTTGTTCTTTTTGTTGTGCCATTGTTTTTGGACTATAAATGAACATACCAGCAACGGTCATTACTATAAGTAAGTACCTGTGGTTGAATTGTTTGATTTGTGTTTTAGGCATTTGATCTGAATTAATAGGCCAATTGCTTAGTTGCATAAGCTTTTGGCAATGCGTTTACTTCTGAAATAATTTATAATGCCGGCAAAGGGCATAAACCCCGCCGCCTTCCCAAGCGACATGATATTGAGGTAAGCGTCGCCACCCTCAAACAGGCAATTAACAGACACTATAAAACCGAGATGCCTTGGGATTTGCTCATATCGCACAAACCGATTAGTGCTTTGCATTACGTTTAAGCGCTCAAACCTTCTATGTAACTCTTTCTCCATTGCCGCTTTGGTACTCCTGTTCCCGTCAAATTTTATTTTGACAGTTAGGTGCATTACCACCATATCTAACCCCGTGTAAGCAATTGAAAGTATACCTAATGAGATAAAAATAGTATCAGGTATTTTATAACCGATAACTACCGACGCACCGGCTATGGCTAAAACACCTAACATAATTGCTCCAATAAAATAGCAACCCAAATAATCGAAAACCAAGCTAACAGTAGGCTTATAAGTAAGCCGGTGCTTTCTTATGCTTTTTTCGACGTTTAATTGGTGAAAGGAATCCGATATCACTATACCGCCGATAACTCCTCATACGCCGCCCCTAAACTGCGCTGTATGCCATCACCCTGCCAAAGCGTTACGCCGGGGATCGCAGTCGCAGCCAGTATTTCTTCTTTGGTTTTACCTGCTTTTATGCTGCTTTCTACAAAGGCAACCAGTTTCTCCATATAATCCTGCATTTGTTTTATATCCTCTACAGTACCCGTAACCTTTAAAGGCTCAAAGGCGTGGCCGAAAACATATTTGGTGTTTTTATCAAACTGTTTAGTAGCGGCTTCCAGCACTTTTGCCCAATTTTTGCAGGATGCGCCTGCGCCGCGGTCGATAAACGGATGCATTTTGTTGAACACCAAATCGCCGGTGTGTACAATATTGGCATGCTCAAAGTGGATAAACGCATCGCCATTGGTATGGCCCGGGCCAAAGTAGTGCCCGCTGATGGTTTCGTCGCCTACTTTTACTTTCCATTTATCTGTAAAGGTGGTATCCGGGTAAAGCTGCTGGTCCTCTTTTTTCTGTTTTGCTGCCGATGCTTTCTGGTTTACCAGCGAATTGGCCTGCGCCGCCACGTTTTTGGCGATTCCCTTAAAGGCAATGTTGCCGCTGGTATGGTCGCCATGGTGGTGGGTATTGATGAGCCATTGCACAGGTTTATCGCTTTTCCTTTGCAGTTCAGTTATCAGGTGTGGCGCCGTGTTAGGGAACTGCGCGTCAACCACCACAATGCCTTCCTTATTCACCATCCAGGCGATGGTACCGCCCTGCTCAATAAATATACCCACGTTATTGCGCAACGGGATAATCTGGAAGGTAGGGTCGGCCAGTACCGAGGCAAAACTGCGGTTCCCCAAAAACGATAATGCACCCGCCGCAATAGCGGTATTCCTTAAAAATTCTCTGCGTTCCATATAATAGAATAGTTATTTAGTTCATAGATGATGGTTGATAGCCGATGGTTCATAGCTCATAGCCAATGTAAGAATAGTAGTATTTATTAGCAAGTTTCCAGCTAATTCTGCCATCAACTATCATCTATAAGCCATTAAATAAATTAATATTGATGAAATGCCTGCGATACAAACTCCAGCACCACCGGTAACGATGCACGCCAGTAGGTCCAATTATGGGCACCATCGCGGATGCGGTACTCATGCGGGATGTCTTTCTTGCGCATCAGGTTATGCACCAGTCCGTTGCCTTCGTACAAAAAGTCGTCGTCGCCACAGTCGATAAACCAGCGCACAGCTTTCTTGTTGGCATCGGGCATGGCGTTTATCAAGGGCATTACGCTGTATTTGTTATAAAAGCTATTGATGGTGCTATCGGCAAAAGTAACATTGGGGTTGCTTCGGGTTATGCCGGTTTTCGCATCCTCCAATGTAAGAGAGCCCGTGGCCGCGCTTAGCGGACAGGCAGAGGAGAATAACTCCGGATGGTGCAGGGCGTACACAAAGCTGCCGCCGCCGCCCATGCTTAAGCCGGCAATAGCGCGGAAACGCTTTTCGGCTTTTACGCGGTATTTTTTCTCTACGTAGGGGAGGAGTTCGGTAAAAAAGAAATCCTCGTAATTCCAGTCGCCTTTTATATCGTTAAAATAGCCACGCCTGCCGGTGTTGGCATCGGGCATTACAATGATCATGGAGGTAGCCACGCCATCGCGGATGGCCTTATCGGTGATGTTTTGCACTTCGCCAAATTGTACCCAGCCGGTTTGGTCGTCGCCGGCGCCATGCAGCAGGTAAAGTATAGGGTAGCTGCGGCCGCTGGTTTCGTAATCGGGTGGCAGGTAAATGGCAAACTTGCGTTCGCTCTTAAGTATTTTACTGTTTACGGTTAGGTTATCAAATACTTTGCTGGTTTGCGCAAACAGTACAACAGGGCAAAGCATCAGCAATGCGGCTAAAAGTTTTTTCATCAGGTTAAGTTTATAATTTGGTTTGCTGCAACCGGGGTTTATTGCAGGGCAGATAAATTTAGGCAAAAACTTTAGAATTAACCACCTTTTATACGTTGAATAATTTTGCTATAGAGCGAGTTATCAGGTTTTGTAATCTGTAAGTGATATTCCTGTTCTTCTATTATTTTAGGATGATTAAAAAGTTGCAGGTCTGTTAGCGTGCTATCCGCTTCTTGCAACTGAAAGTATATTGTATCGGTTACATAGGTAGAAATATTAATTGCATGAGATATGTCACCATCTATCAAATACGCTAATAAGTCTAAAACGGCCGTGCATGCATTTAAAGCATAGCTTACACCCCCATCGCCAAAATCTTCGGTATCGGGTGTTATCATATCTATAACATCTATGAGCCTTTTTGTATTAAAGTTTTTAATGCCTTTCAGATGTTTATTTGCGTCACAGTAGTCAATGGCTTCCTGTAGCAAATTAGGGTCGCCCCATTGGTTACATACAGAGAAAAAAACATAATCCGGGTAAAGTTTCCTGCACACGTATAGCCCAAATTCTACGGTACGGTATGCGGGTAGTGCGCTCAACTGTTTGGCCAGTTTTTTATAAAACTCTTCGTGTATCACTTTAGGTATTGACTATTTGGAACTAAAGTAGAAATTGTTGTTATATAAGTTGAGAATCTTTTTTGTTAAGTTTCGGGCGTTCCCTGCGGGCCAGGCTATCCGTTCCAACTCCTCATTCCACGCCGCTGATAGAAGCGGCGCTTCATTCCGGGGTTTCCACTACTATCCTTAACGCGGAGCTCGAAGATTTGACAACTTTTAAAATTCGTCAAATATTTATTGGCGAGGTCGGAATTTGATGTTGTGAGCCGGTTTAGGTCGATTTTAAGAAAGGCACAGAAAAGCACAGAAAATTGAAGAAAAACACCCATTTTTTTGCGCCATTATTGCAAAAACACGGAGATTTTAGAACGTGATTTTTGTTGTTGAGCCTGTATCGCTTGGGCCTGCCATCCCGTAATGTAATTAATAAACCAGGTGAAAATATTAAAAACTGATCTTATGATACGCAAAACTCCGCTGCTGCTATGCTTATTAATTATCGCCCTTCTTTCCTGCAATAAAGACGGTGTAGATCCCGGCGAGGGTAAGAGCCTGGTGCTTACCCCCGCCGAGCAACAAAAAGTAGCAGCGGATAATGCGTTCACTCTCAAGCTGTTTAAAGAAATTATCGCCTCCGAAGGCAGCGACCAAAACCAGTTTATGTCGCCCCTAAGCGTAAGCTTCGCTATGGGGATGACGGCCAACGGCGCCAAAGCAGAAACCCTCACCGCCATCAACAACACCATGGATTTTAACGGGTTTAACCAGGCAGCTATCAACAGTTATTACAGTAAGCTAATGACGGAACTGCCTAACCTTGAGCCAAATACGCAATTGAAAATAGCCAACTCGATATGGTACCGCCAGGGCTTAGAGGTACTGCCGGCATTTATAGATGCCAATACCGTCAGCTACCAGGCAAAGGTACAAGCGCTGGATTTTGCCGACCCTGCCGCCAAAAACACCATCAATAGCTGGGTAAACGAAAAAACTAACGGCAAGATACCCAGCATTATAGACGCGATAAGCAACGATGCGCAGATGTTTTTGATCAACGCCATCTACTTTAAAAGCGTATGGAAAACCAAGTTTGATGCCGGCGCGACCAAAAAACGCAGCTTTACACTGCCCGGCGGCAGCACCGTACAGACCGACTTTATGGCCGGCAAAATAGACTATAACAACAACCTCATAACCGAGGATGGCAAAACCACCATCATAGCCGAGTTCCCCTACGCACACGATCGGTTCAGCATGGTGACCGTATTGCCGCCGCCGGGTGTTTCGGTTAAACAGCTGATAGCCAGCATGGATGCTGCCAAATGGAGCAGTTGGATGGCGGGGCTTGGCGCACAGCAAAGCCAAATTTATTTGCCTAAATTTAAGTTCAGCTATTCAAAATCTCTAAAGGACCCGCTAATAAACCTGGGCATGGGCAATGCCTTTAGCGATGCCGCCGATTTTACTGGCATACGCGCCGCAGGCGAGTTAGCTATAACCGATGTAAAACACAAAGCATTTGTAGATGTAAACGAACAAGGCACCGAAGCCGCCGCAGCAACCTCGGTAGAAATTGGTTTTACCTCCGCGGGGCCTATATCCACCCTGGAGTTTAACCGCCCCTTCCTTTTCGTTATCCGCGAAATGAAAACCGGGCTGGTACTGTTTGCCGGGGTGGTGAATAACCCATTGTTGGGCGGGGAGTGATGAATTTACCCCCTGTCATTCCGAGTAAGCGATAGCGACGAGGAATCTTGTTAGACAAGCAAAGCAGACATGCAAGGTGGCGAACATTACATGAACAACAATATTTTTCACTTCGTTCAAGAGATAGTTCTCCCTCGTACCTCGGGTCGGAAATGACAGGAGATTACGCTACGACTCCACCCATCAACGGATCGGTAAAGCTGTGTTGTCCGGTTTCTACGCGACCGGCGTAGCGTTTCTCAAAATTGGCATACCCTTTAACTTTTATGCTGAAATCGTACCAGCCGTGGTTTTTCTGCAGATTTAAAACCAGCGGGATAAACCTGGCTGCGTTATAAACTGTACGGGTAAGCGGCGCACTTTTATAAGCATTGTCGATAATCTCGACCATTAGGGGCTTGCTGCTGCCCGAGCTCAGTGCTATTTGTATATTGCCGCTTAGCTTTTTCCCTGCAGCATCGTGCTGGTATTGTACGTCAGTGTTTACGTCCGGGTCCTGCGCGTTGCCTTTGTATTCGCGGTAAAAACCGTTGGGGCCGTATACGCGCAGGTGGTATTGGTTGCCTTCAAAATCATTCAATTCCCATTCATCGCTCAAGCTGTCACCGGCGGTAAGCGCATAGCCCCAGTTACGCGCAGCCTCTAATTGTTTTGGATCGTGCAGGCTTGCGTGCTTACCCGGGGCATAAACATTAAACGGTGCGCCAATGGCTTGTTTGCCAAATACCTTATCGCCCGCTTCAAATTTAATGTTGAAGGATTTTTTATCCTCGCTCAAATTGCCATCGGCATACAACTCGTAGGGCAGGCAATAGGAATGCTTAATGCCTGTTTCCTGCTTTGGCATCAATGGTGATGCATGGCGGTTGGCCTTGATCGATACGATCTCTGCCTGGTTAAGCTTTTTAAAGGTGGGCAGTTTTTTGAATTTTGCTTTGTGGATGCCCTCCACATACTTTTCCATATCTAAAAATAACGGGTTGGTAATTGGCTCTCCATGATACGGGCGGAAGGCAGAGGTAAGGTCGCCGCAGATAGTACGGCGCCAGTCGCTAATGTTAGGCTCTTTTATATCCTTGCCGGTTTTATGGCTCAGGAATTTCTCTAAAAACATGAGGCAGGAGGTATGGTCGAAAACCTCGGAGTTCACCCATCCGCCACGGCTCCAGGGCGAAGCAATTACCATTGGTACACGGTAGCCAAGCCCGATAGCACTTTCGCGGTCGTAATGGGTAGGGAAGTCTTTGCGTTCCTGCTCCTGCTCCAAGGTTACAAACTCTACGCGGGTATCAATTCCTTCTGATACTTTGCCTGTACCCTCTTTATGCGAATGTGGTGCAACAAAGGGCGGGATATGGTCAAAGTAACCATCATTCTCATCGTAGTTCAATACAAAAATAGTTTTCTTCCATACTTCGGGGTTTTGGGTGAGTATATCCAAAACTTCAGATACATACCAGGAGCCGTACCAGGGCGCGCCGGGATGGTCGGAGAAATTCTCGGGTGCTACCAGCCAGGATACCGTCGGCAGTTTGCCGGTTTTTACATCCTGCCTAAACTGGTACAACACATCACTTTTTGGTACTTGTGCCTCGCGCGGCGTACCGTTGTCATCATATTTCAGCGTGGTTAATTCGCGGTATTGCGGATTGTTGCGGTTGGTATCAAAACCTTTTTGGTGAAGATTTTTCTCTTTTTGCGATAGCTTGTTAAATGCCCCCGGCTCCAAAAGCTTCGGGTTATTTTTAATGTCTGCTAGTTGCTCCTGCATCCATTTTAATTCGCGCTTTAGCTGCTTCGCTTTTTTATCATCCGCAGGCAGGGCACTTATCTTCTGTTCGGTGTCAGTTATTTTACCGGGTAATACCTCCAGCATTTTTTTACGAAAAATGGTGTGCTTATCATGCAGCTTTACGTTATACTGCTCAAAAAACTCCAGCGGGTTATCGGTAAAATTTGATAGCCAGGCATCCTGCTCGCCCTCGAAACCGGTAGGAACGCTTACCTCATTCTGGTAACATTTCCAGCTGATATTGTTATCCTCCAGCCTCTCGGGGAAGGTGGTCCAATTCAGGGTGCCAAAATCGGCATCCTCATTCCACACCCTCGGGCGCGATTTTTCGTTTTGCTCTTCCCGTATCGTACCCGACCAAAAGAACAGCCTGTTGGGCGTAGTGCCTGTAAGCGATGAGCAAAAATTCTGGTCGCAAACGGTAAATGCATCTGCCAGCGCATAGTTAAAGGGCAGGTCGGCACGGGTATGGTAACCCAGGGTAAGCGGCATGTCCTTATAATCGGGGTTGCCCGATTTTTTTTCTACCAGCCACTGGTCGAATTTGCCATCGTTACGCGCATTTACCTGGTTGGTCCAGCTGTGCGGCAGCGAGTTCATCCAGGTAGCTTTGGTGTTTTTTATATCAAGGTGGAAAGGGGCGAAAGTTTCGCCTTTCTCGTTGGATTGCAGCCACACAGGATTTTTATTTGGCAGATCGATAGCACGCGGGTCGTTATAGCCGCGGACGCCTTTCAGCATCCCAAAGCAATGATCGAAGGAACGGTTCTCCTGCATCAGGAAAACAATATGCTCGGCATCCCGCCAGGTACTGCCAATTTTAGGGTTTATGGCCAGCGCTTTTTGGATAGATGGCGGTAAAATACTGCTTAAGCCGGCCGCGCCCGTAAGTAAGGCTGCTTTTTTTAGGAAATCTCTGCGGGAATCTAACATGAGGTAAATATATTAAACAAGTTTTAAACCTTTCTTTATAGCGATGGGTTTCAAACCCATCGCTATAAAGAAAGGAACAGCAAGGTTATGAATACACTGTTAACTGTAAATAATATAAATGTGAACCTTACAGTTAAGCATAAAAATCACTAATTTTCGGGCTCTATAAAGTAATACAATCATTATGCGGAAACTTACACTCATTTGCCTGTTATTTTTAACAGTAGCACTAAACACTTTTGCCCAGCAGACACCTTATGTGCCCACTGCGGATAACCTGGCTGCGCGCAAAAAATTCCAGGAACTTAAATTTGGCTTGTTTATCCATTGGGGCATTTACAGCATTTTGGGCGATGGCGAGTGGGTTATGCACGAAAAGAAAATCCCCTACAATAGTTATAAACGCCTGGCAGATTTCTTCAACCCGCAGGCGTTCGATGCAAAGGAATGGGTTGCATTTGCCAAAAAGGCCGGGATGAAGTACATTACTATCACCTCGCGTCACCACGATGGGTTTAGCATGTTCGGCACAAAGATGTCGCCTTATAATATTGTAGATGCTACCCCTTACCATAAAGATCCACTAATGGAACTGGCGAAAGAATGCGAAAAGGAGGGTATCGAGCTGCATTTTTATTATTCATTGCTGGATTGGGGCAGGGCCGATTACGCTTTCGGCAGCCAAATAGTTGATGGCAAACCGGTAAAAGGCGATTGGGATAGCTATATCAAATTTATGAAAGACCAGCTTACCGAACTTATCACCAAATACCCTGCGGTAAAAGGGATCTGGTTCGACGGGCATTGGGAGCGGAGGAATGTTAACTGGCATTACGACGAGATATATGGGCTGATACATAAACTAAACCCGGCTATCTTAGTAGGTAATAACCACCATATGGAACCGATAGCTGGCGAAGATTTCCAGATGTTTGAGAAAGATTTGCCAGGTGCCAATACTAACGGTTTCAGCGGCGAATCAAAAATTGGCAAACTGCCCTTAGAAACCTGCGAAACCATTAATAACAGCTGGGGCTTTAATATCACCGACCGCAGTTTTAAATCATCAAAGCAGATTATCCACTACCTGGTTAACGCTGCCGGCAGGGATGCTAACTTTTTGCTGAATATTGGCCCGATGCCAAACGGCAAAATACAATCTGAATTTACCGATACGCTGGCCATAGTAGGTGCCTGGGTGCAAAAGAACGGCGAAAGTGTGTACAATACCCGTGGAAGTTCGATGCCTCCGCAACCCTGGGGCGTAATGACGGTGAAGGGCAAGAACCTTTATGCACATGTTACTACTGCACCATCGCAGCCATATATATTCATCCCGCAGATGAAGGAAAAGGTGAACAAGGTTGTTTTGTTGGGTAGCGGCGCCGCGCTTAAATTTAAGCAACAGCCCGAAGGCGTATTTATTTTTACCAATGGCGTTACTATAGACCCTATTGATATGATTGTAAAATTAACGGTGAACTAAGTAAACGCGAATTTCACTAATTGAGGCAAATTTCGCCGATTTTAGAAAGGGAGATTTGTCAGCTTTTAAAGTTGACAAATCTCCCTTTTCTATTTAAACTGCCTCTGTTTCCACTTCTATAGGTACAAATTCTTCATCGGCGCTTGGGCCGTAGCTGCCGGGTATTGGGATATCCAACAGGCGCAGGTAAACGCCTAATTGCGCGCGGTGATGGATTATTTGCGAGATGGTGAGGCGAATCACTTGCCATTTCTTCTCGCGGCTGTAAATTTCGCGGCCGTTACGCAGTGTCCAGGTATCGTTCATTAGCCACTCTTTATCGGCCACTAAGGCCTCTAACCCGGCTACAAAAGATCTTTCAAACAATGCCATCAAATCTTCCGTATTGTTGATGATGGTTGGGTTGTACGGTGCTGCGGCAAAATCCAGCTCTTCGGTAGATAGCACCATAGGTATCCAGGTAGGCAGCTCGGCAATATGGGTGGCAAGGCTGCGGATATTCATGCTTTTTGGATGCGGCTTCCAGTCGTATTTATCGTTTGGTATGCGCTCCAGCATTTTGCGGGTGGTTGCCACTTCTGAGTTTAGTTGGTCTAAAAAAAATTCAATGGTTGTCATAGCTTGTTGTTTTTGTTTTGTGATACAAAGAAACCGTGGGGTAATGACAGCCCTATGTCAGCAGTAAAAAAAAGAATTGACAAAAAAAGGCCGTGCAATTTGCATGCACGGCCTTGGGGGTATTAGTATTAACTGATATAAAGAACGAAATAAATAGGAATTATTAATTTGGATTCTTTATCGGCGCGCTACCTGCTGCCGGCGGGTTTAAAACAAATTCATCGGCAGGTACGTCCCAATAATCAAGGAAGTTATAGTTGATGCTCGCATGTGTACTTACCACACCTGTGCTGCCAACAACAACCGCATTAGTTACTCCGCCGCCTTTAGAAGCATCATAAGTGATCCCGTAGCGGCGTGCATCGTAAAATGCAAGCCCTCTAAATACTAATGCAACACGGCGCTCGCTTCTCAGCTGTGCTGTTGCCTGGGCTGCCGTTACTCCGCTACCTGCCAATAGAGCTAAACCAGCTCCCTGCGCTGTGCGCACATTATCTATGCTTTGTAAAGCCGCAGGGACGCTGCCTGTATTAATTAATGCTTCCGCTTTCATCAGTTCATTCTCTTCGTAAGACGGGCCAATAAATAACTCGTAATTGCCTGGTGTTCTGTCGCTAAGTACCTGTACTCCGGCCTGCTTGTTGCTTCCGTCTACTAACTGCCACCTTGTACTAAAAGTGAAACCACCTACCTGATTTAAGTAAGGCGTTACAGCAATAAAGTTATTGCTTAAACGCTTATCGCCAGGTTGGTAGCTTTGAATAAAGCGTTCGCTTATTTTAAAAGTGGTTCCTTTTGGCGGGCCGGTAGTTAATGCGGCTACAGATCCCCCGGTTGCCGAAAAAAAGCCGTTTGATACTGATGTACGGCCCACAAATACATTGTCGGTTGCGGTAATGCCGCTATTAACCAATGTAAGTACAGCACTCCAGTCGGCGGCCGTCATGTCGGACACTTTTTTAGTAGCTACGATATTTCTGGCTTTTAGTGAATTGATGTTGTGTACAAACATTGTCGGTGTTGGTACCGAGCCATGGCCTACCTGTACAAAACTTGGGATAAGTTTAGTCATTACCGCGGTATAATCAGCGGCATTGGTTATGCCGTTCAATAGCCCGGCAGCGGCATCCAGGTTTTTGTTTGATTCGGCTATAAGCGCTACGCTGGTTACATAAGAAGAGGATACGCCGTTAACCTTATCGTTAATAAGGCCCGCATAATATAACGATCCTAATTTGGCATACGCAAATCCTTTCCACCAATAGCACCATGCTTTGATGGTGTTTTTCTTAGCAGTAGCATCACCGCTGAAGGCAATACCATCTACAAGGTCTAACACCTGGTTGCAGGCATTATTTAAGCCATACATGTAAGTCCACTCCAGGTAAAACACGTTTGAAGGGCGTTTATCGCGGGTATTACTGATTCGCAAAACCGATTTCTG
>CBFGNE010000045.1:0-11706 GCA_965649995.1 uncultured Mucilaginibacter sp. | reverse complement strand
CCCTTTATAAGATGGATAAAAATTTACAAAAGAGAGTGAAACACCGAATTTCATTAATTATTATGGGCCTGTTCCTTTATTTTTCAGCCCAGGCACAAACCTTAAATATCACTGGGAAAGTAACAAGTGCCGACAATGACCAACCCATGCCGGGAGTAAACGTTAAGCTTAAGGGAACAACTACCGGAGCTGTAACAGGTGTAGATGGTAAATACTCAATAGCCGCATCGCCGGGAAACGTGCTCGTTTTTAGCTTTTTAGGGTATTCTACCCAAGAGGTGAGTGTTAAACTTGCAAGTGCAATAGATGTTAAGCTAAATTCTACCTCCAGTAATTTAAATGAAGTGGTTGTAACCGGTTACGCCCGCACAAAAAGAAAAGATGTTACCGGTTCGATAAGTTCAGTATCAGGCGACGAGCTCCGCAAAACCCAACCAACTACTTTTGACCAAGCCCTGCAGGGCAAGGTTGCCGGCGTTGTGGTCCAGCAGGTATCGGGTCAGCCCGGTGGTGGCGTATCTATCCAGATACGTGGTGTGTCGTCAATTAGCGGCTCCAATTCGCCACTGTACGTTATAGATGGCGTTATTATTCCACCGGTAAACGACCCGGGCAGTGGTTCCAACCCATTAAATAGCATCAACCCTGCCGAAATTGAATCGATAGATGTATTGAAGGATGCCTCGGCAACGGCCATATACGGTTCGCAGGCAACCAATGGCGTGGTTGTTATTACTACAAAAAGGGGCAAAGCCGGGCCACCTCGGATAACTTATGATTTCTATGCGGGTTACCAGGAAATAGCCAAGCGACTTCCGACAATAGATTTGCAACAGCTCGCCACATTCATTAATGCCCGGGCGGCTGTCTGGGGCTTCGATTCGAGGCCCGAATTTGCCAACCCGCAATATTTAGGTAAAGGTACCGACTGGCAAAAAGAACTATTCCGGAAAGCTCCGATGATGAATCACACACTTACGGTAAGCGGCGGGGATGCCAGGACTCAATATTTACTATCAACCTCGTATTTCAATCAGCAGGGGATAGCCCTTGGGTCTGATTTTACCAGGTACTCGGTACGGTTGAACCTGGACAATAAAACCACTAACTGGCTAAAAATAGGCACAAGCCTTCAGTTGGCCCACGTTGATGAAAATGTATCTTCAACTAACGGTAATGTAATTAGGGCCGCATTAGATAATACCCCCGATATCCCTGTAACAAACGCGGATGGCTCCTGGGGTGCTGTTACCAACACCAGCGGTTGGGTGCAACCTTCTGCCAACCCGGTAGCGTTGGCCTCTATTCTCAAAAACCTAAAAAAGCGGAATCAGATATTCGGTAACGTCTACGCCGAAATAAGATTCGCCGAAGGTTTATCGCTGCGGAATGAACTATCCGGTAATTTTGATTTTAGTACCGAAAATCATTTTTCGCCATCTTACGTTTTTGGTAAAGGCACTCCCAGCCCTAACAGCGGTTCTTCAGCCGCCAGCCAAAACTTTTATACCGTAATACGCAATTTTTTAACGTACAACCATAATTTCGGGAAATTTAAATTCGATGCTTTAGCTGGGCACGAAGCGCAGGAAAGCTCGTTCGAAAATGTTGGTGGCGGGCGAAGGAATTTTGCTTCGAACAACGTGCAGGGCATTAGTGCCGGGGACCCAACCACGGCCACAAACGGAGGCGATAATTCATATTCAAACCCTCCGGGGGGCGGTGCACAGGAATCCTGGTTCGGCCGTGTTAATTTTTCATGGGATGACAAATACCTGCTCACCGGCAATATACGGAACGATGGTTCTGCAAATTTCCCAAGCGCAGATCGTTGGGTAACTACCTATTCGGGTGGTTTTGCCTGGAAAATTAATAAAGAGGTGTTTTTAAAGGATGTAAAAGCTATAGATTAATTGAAGTTGAGGCTTGGTTATGGGCTTACCAACAACCAGGGCATACCGGGCAATACCTTTGTAACCCAACTTACATCGGTGTCTAACAGCCTCTCGGGTACAGCGCAATTTCAGAGCAATTTGGCAAACCCGGACGTGAAGTGGGAAAAAACAAATTATTACAGCGCAGGGATTGACGGGACATTTTTTAACGGGCGGTTAAATTTTTCATTTGATGTTTACGACCGCGAAACACACGGGCTTTTATTAAAGGTGCCGCTTCCGTTATATACGGGTACTGCTGCAGGTTACTCGCCGGGAACCATGGTGGCACCCTATGCGAATGTGGGTTCGGTGTACAATAGAGGGTTCGACTTCCAAATCAGTTCTACCAATATCAGCACTAAAAACTTCAATTGGAAAACCAGCGTTACCCTGTCGCGGAATAAAAACAAAGTGCTTGATTTAGGTTCCGGTGGAAGCCAGGCTAACTTAAGCACGACATTTGGCAACGATGTAATCCAAACCACCCGGGTGGGCCAGGCCATTGGTGAATTTTATGGTTATATATTCGACGGGATTTATTCAAAGCCAGAGGATTTTGTAACACATGCCCGCCCTGCTAACTCAACCGGCGTTCCCTATCCAATTTCATCGTCGGGCGGTGGTATCTGGTACGGCGACCGTATGTTCAAGGATTTGAATGGCGATGGTATTATCGATTCAAGAGACGAGACCTTTTTGGGTTCCCCGCTACCGAAATTCCAGTATGGTATCAATAACACCTTTAACTACAAAAATTTTGATTTGAATATCTTCTTCGCCGGCAGTTATGGCAATAAAGTGTTCAACCAGGTGTGGGTATCGCAAACCGATTCGCAGAACAATACCAGCTATTATACAGATGTATTAGGTTATGCCAGATTGGCTTTGGTAGATCCTAATGTCCCTGCATCCGATATTAACAATGTGTACGTTACCAACCCAAATACAACGGTTGTAGGATTGAGGCAAGACAATACCAACGGCAATAATCGCCCTAATGATTTGTTTATCCAGGATGCTTCATTCCTGCGTTGCAAAAATATCACGTTAGGTTATCGGGTGTCAGAAAATATTTTATCAAAAATATCTATAAGTTCTTTTAGGGTATTTGCTACTGTATCCAATGCCTTCGTAATTACAAATTATAAGGGTACGGATCCTGAAATTGGCTCATGGAACCCACTTCAGGCAGGATGGGATGGCGGTTATTACTCGCAGCCGAGGGTATTTACTTTTGGTGCAAACATAACCTTAAAATAAGTACGATCACCGATGTTAAAATATATGTTTATGAAACCAACTAACAAAATCATTATCATCCTGCTATTTGCAGCAGCAATTGCCGGATGTAAAAAGAGTTTCCTGGACCGTCCGTCCAACTCGCAGATAAGTTCTAATAATTTTTACAAAACTACCTCCGATTTACGGCTGGCTACCGCGAGCCTATACGCCGGCGGGCAGTGGTGGCGATGGAACAGAAACGGTATGCTACCGCTTGGCGACGTATTGGCCGGCACTGGTAGTTTTGGGTATAGCAACGATTTGGTACAGCTTTTTACACGCACCATTACCGCGCAAAATAGTTATGTAACAGAAGGTTGGACTGGCTTATACAGCATTATTGCGCAATGTAATACGGTTATTATTGCCATTGAGAAACAGGCTCCCCCGTCTATCCCGCTGGCCGACAAAAATGCCGCCATAGCAGAGGCAAAATTTATGCGTGCTGTAGCTTATTATCATTTGGCCGTGTATTGGGGCGCTGTGCCCATTGTAGAAGATAATAGTAAACTAATAGAGAATCCACTGCTTCCACGTAATATTATTACGGACGTTTATAAATTCGCTGTTAACGACCTCACATACGCAACTCAATACCTTCCTAAAACAGATGAGAAAGGCCGGGTAACTACATGGTCTGCGCAGGGGATGCTGGGCAAATTATACTTGACAATGGCGGGTGTAGGCAAAAGCGGTAGCCGCGACCAGGCCTTGCTTGACAGTGCTAAAAAGTATGCGGGCAATGTGTGTAAAAGTAGCGGATTGTCGTTGCTTCCCAACTATGCCGACCTTTTCAAGGCGCAAAACAACGATAACCAGGAATCATTATTTGCACTTCAATGGGCTGCGGGTGCAACCTATGGAAATGGCAACGATCTGCAAACCTGGTATGCGCCAACCAGCGAGGTGCTTCCTTCAAAAAACGGCGGATGGCAATCATTAGCGCCAACTTACGATTTATACCGGATGTATTCGGCTAAGGATACCGTACGGCGCAAAGCTACTATTATGCTCAACGGAGATTTTTATCCCGAATTGAATCAAGCCGCTGGCGGTTATAAGGCGAACGGTACGGGAATGAAGAAACACATTATTGGAAACGAAAAAGATAATAATGCGCCAACGATGGATCTTTGGTCGTCCGTTGAACACAATTCATATCTCAGATTGGCCGACGTGTATTTAATATATGCCGAAGCTATTTTGGGTAACAACACTACCACCAGTGATGCTAACGCACTAACGTATTTTAACAAAGTGCGGGTAAGGGCCGGCGTGGACCCTGTGACGGTGCTGGACCCCACTACACTGCGTATTGAAAGAAGGGTTGAGCTTGCTTATGAAGGGCACTATTGGATGGACCTTGTTAGGTACTCTTATTACGACCCGAATAATGCTGTGAAGTTACTTAATGATCAGGATGCCACTCACGGCCGAATCGGGTTTAGTTATGATCCTACAACGAAAACAGCTACAAGGGATACTGTTGCCCCACCATCTGCGTTGCCGGCCACCATCAGTTCATTTACGTTGCCAATTCCGGCATCAGAGTTGGTTAGCGACCCCAAATTGGCACAGCCACCAGTACCTTACTATTAATTAAACATTTTAAATATATTGTTATGAAAAAGAAATTATCTATCGGCTTGTTTTTTTTGCCGGTTCTGTTGCTGATAGCAGCTTTACTGGTTACTTGTAAAAAAAATACCGACAATAATGGTAATCCACCGGTAATTACGGCTGTTAGGAGTTATGTGGCATCGCCGAATGATACGGTTTTACATAGTGCTGTGGCAAATGGTCAATGGGTGGTAATAACCGGGCAGAATTTGCAAAATGCAACTCAAATAAATTTTGATGGTGTACCGGCTGCGTTCAATACCGCATTATTTGCGCCTAACAGCGCGGTGGTAAAAATACCCGACATAAAGTTTTCACAAATTGATACCGCTAAGCTTTATACCATAGAGTATGCTACAGCCGGCGGTTCTACAACATTCTCGTTTAAATTAGGCCCGGCTGCACCAACTGTTATAGCTATTTCTAATGTGTTTGCAGCCGCCGGCGATTCTGTTTACTTATATGGTACAAATTTAGTTTTGGTTCAAAGCTTCACTTATGCGGGTACTAAAATCAATTCGTTTAAATCAAACCTTGACGGCACTTCGCTTGGTTTTCTTATGCCGCCGCTAACGCCAACCGATCAGATATCGGTAGTAACCAAGAGCGGTACAGTTAATTTAAAAATAGTAGCAACGCCAACCATTACCCGTATTTCCAATGAAAATGCGTACCCGGACGATTCGGTTTATGTTTATGGAACTTATCTTAAAAACATTGAATCGCTAACTTTTGCCGGCACGGCCGTTCCTTTTTATACATCGTCAAGTGATGGAACTTCGGTAGGTTTCGCTCTGCCTACGCTATCGCAAAGCGGGCCGGTAACCATTACTACCAAGTTTGGTACAGCAACCACTGTGTATAATGTTAATATTATTGATTTTTCAACATCAGGTGGTTTCCCAAATGGGAATTGGTTATCAAACTTTGAAAATGGTTCCAATTGGAAATATTATGGCGGTGGCCAATTATCAGCCGGAGCTGGTGGAGGATGGATACCCTATGTTTCTGACTTTCCATCTAATACCGGAACCTTTATGAAGCTGGCAACAAATAAATTAACTCCTGGTGAAGGAAATTCATATTCCAGTTATGCAATATTACTCAACTCGACACAGTGGGTACCGAAAACCAATCTTAATGATCCGGTTGATAATTGGGCATTTAAATTTGAAGTAAATGTAAAGAAACCCTGGAATGGCGGCACCTTTATTATCCAGAGTTCTGTTGGCGACTATGCAGCCCTATGGCAACCATGGCAGGTATCTGCAACCCAAACAGCAGCGTACAAAACAAATGGTTGGATAACTGTAACTATCCCCTTATCGTCGTTTCGTAGAAGTGATCCTACGCTCGGCCAGGGCAGGGGTGTACCGATAGCCAAAATTACCGATTTGGTTGGGGCGAGCGGAAGTAGTGAGTGTACAATGTACATACATAATTTCAGCACTTCACCAACTGCAACCGACTTTTATGGCGCCTTCGATAACCTAAGAGTTGTGAAAATTAAATAAGCAAAAATCCCACGGCAACATATTGCCGTGGGGCTTTTTAACTAACGAAAATTTACTTTTTCGCTAAAACAAAATATATATGAAAATGATGATAAGAAAAATAAAGACGGTGTACGCGATGGTGGGGATATGTATCGCAATCATGGTTGCGATCTCCTGTAAAAAAAACGACAAAGTAACCCCGCAACTTACGCTTGGTAATCTAATAGACACTATACCGGAAGGTGGTGGTACAGAGGCCTTGGCCTTTACTTCAAATGCCGCATGGAGTGTTGATACCAACGGTATCAAATGGTTACATTTAAGCCAAACATCGGGCAATGGTGACGTAACTGTTAATTTAACGGCCGCAGCAAATAAAACGGGTGCCACCCGTTCTGTGGTTTTAGTTTTAAATTCAACCAATGGCCAGAGTAGGCGCATCACTGTAATGCAGGAAGCCATGATTTATCCATCATACAATACGTCGCCAAAAACACCTGATGCAACCGGTATGGGTAGCACTGCTTCGCAGCTGGCTGCAAAAATGACCATGGGATGGAACATTTATAACACTTTGGATGCGCCCGGATGGGAAACTGGATGGGGAAACCCGAAAGTTACCCAGCAGCTGGTTGATCTGGTAAAATCAACCGGTATGAATGCCATAAGGATTCCTTGCACCTGGAGTAACCACATAATAAATAACCAAACTTCACAAGTAGACCCACTTTGGCTCGACCGCGTAAAAGAAGTTGTGCAATATTGCATTAACGACAATATGTATGTGATACTTAATACCCACCACGAGGGTTATATTGACTGCACACTTACAGGTGCTAAACAGGATAGTGTTAATGCCAAGCATAAGGCAATTTGGCAGCAGATAGCTACAGCGATGCGGGATTTTGACGAGCATTTGATACTTGCCAGTACCAATGAACCCAATGCGAATGATGTACCAACAACCAATACCTTAATGCGTTTTCACCAGTCATTTGTTGATGCAGTGCGCGGTACCGGTGGTAAAAACACTTATCGTGCAATAGTTATTCAGTCGCCTTCTACGTCGCTTGATTTGCTTACTTCTTATCTCGACCCGGCTAATGTGTATAAAACGTCGTCACTACCTACCGACCCTACGCCTCATAAAATGATGGTAGAGTTTCACTTTTATAGCCCGCCGCAATTTTGCATATTAGGTGGCTACGGTAGCACCACACCTATGGACGCAAGCTGGGGAAAAGAATTGTATTTCTGGGGAAAAGACTTTCATACAACCAACCCGCTCTTCCTGGACCGCAACTGCGTAGCCCAAACAGAAGAAGCTTATATGGATAACGCATTTAAAGCCGTTAAAACAAAATTTTCTGATAAGGGTATTCCAGTAGTTATGGGAGAATTTGACATACAGTATCACGCTCAGAGATTAACCGGGCACCCGGCTGATTCGATATTAGCATTAAAATCGGGTTGGCATTACTATGCATATATTACAAAGCAAGCCAAAGCACATGGTGTGGTGCCATTTTTATGGGCCAGCGGTATATTTCAGCGGCCAAATAACGGTGTGCCTGCATATATAGGAGACCAGAACGCATTAGATTCGCTGAAAAAGGGCGCAGGGTTTTAAGCAAACCAATAATTAATATAAAACCTTTCGTTGAATTCACCCGGTGAGGGTGGCGAAAAAGATTCATCTGAACAAAATTTTGTTCAGATGAATCTTCATGTAGTGATTAGAGAAAATGAAAATAATGCATTCTTATAAAACATTCGTATTTCTTATTACAGTATTATCTTTTTTCTCCTGTAAAAAAACAAGCAACGCAGCACCGCGATTAACAGTTAATCGATCTGCTATAACATTCGCGCCCGAAGGCGGAACACAGGATTTATTGCTGGCATCTAATGCCGATTGGAATATTATCAACCCGGCTTCTTCCTGGTTAAAATTGAGCGTTGCATCGGGAAGCCGCGGTAGCGCGGTAATTCATTTAACAACGCTATCTGAAAATAGCACGGGATCAAGCCGCTCCGGGTTTTTATTAATTAATTCTTCAAATGGACAGGTAAGAAGGGTAACGGTATCTCAGGATGCCACCATCTATCCCACTTATAATACTTCACCCAAACCCCCTGATGCCACAGGTATGAGCAGCAATGCTGCTCAGCTTGCGGCTAAAATCAGGTTGGGGTGGAATATCGGGAATACCTTTGAGGCCCCGGGCGGAGAAACAGGTTGGGGCAGCCCGGTTATTACAGAGGATTACATAAAATTTGTAAAGCAACAAGGATTTAACGCTATTCGCATTCCCTGCGCGTGGAATTGGACGCATTTGAGCAACCAGGCAACCCAACAAGTAGATCCCAACTGGCTCAAAAGGGTAAAAGAGGTAGTTGGATATTGCGTAAAAAACGATATGTACGTTTTGCTCAACATTCACTGGGATGGCGGTTGGTTAGATGGCAACATTAATGCCATCAAGCAGGATTCCGTTAATGCTAAACAAAAGGCCTTGTGGGAGCAAATTGCAACCACCATGCGCGATTTTGACGAACACCTTATGTTTGCCGGCTCCAACGAGCCGCCTGCCGACAATTCAGAGAAAATGATGATACTTGCTACATATCATCAAACATTTGTTAACGCAGTGCGGTCCACAGGCGGAAAGAATAGTTATAGGGTATTGGTAGTTCAGGGGCCATCAACAGACATCGACAAAACCGATGAGCTGATGACCGGGCTGCCGCAGGATCAGGCTGCGGGGCGGATGATGGTTGAGGTGCATTATTACACTCCATATCAATTTTGTTTGATGGACGGCGATGCAGATTGGGGCAAAATGTTTTACTATTGGGGGGCGGGGCATCATTCTACAACAGAACCCGGACGCAATTCCAGCTGGGGCGAAGAGAGTTATGTAAATACCACCTTCAATAAGATGAAAACAAAATTCGCCGACAAGGGGATTCCGGTTTTGTTGGGCGAATATGGAGCGTACAGGCGTAACGGTAGCAACCACATTCCTTTAAATTTGGCAACACACAACTATGCTGTGGATTACTGGCTGACCTATGTGACAAAGCAAGCAAAAGCCAACGGGATGCTGCCATTTTTTTGGGACACGGGCGGAGCCTTGGACAGGCGAAATTACTCGGTGAAAGATCAGCGTACAATTACCGCCCTTAATGCTGGCACTCACTAAAATATTACGCAGAAAAATTACAGTTATTTAATAATAAGAAAATGCCGCCCCTTTCAATCGTCACAGCCGCCCCGCGCGGGGATTTTTCCAGGAAATTTTTTACCGGCCGCGCTTATGTTAAATGCAGGAAACGCTTACCGATTAAGTTCTCAAAATAATGGATAATAGTGGAATAAGTTTTTTCGGCACAGGTGTCGCCGGACGCGTTCATATCATAATTTTCGAACTTTCAGAAATGCGGCAAATTACTACGCACCACTATACTATCACACCTGTTATTGATATTGGACCTCATTTCTTTTCTTACGCCAAAAGATTGATCTCGTTCTTACGGAACTTTAAGCAGTTGTGGTTTTATTTCAGTAAATATTCCTTAAAGATCGAAATTGTAATATTAAATGGTAAAATAGCTTAATAAGTGGATAATTACATCTTACCATAAATAATAAAAGCTACGTTCTTTGAGCAACAATTATTATACCGGTTCCTGCATATATGAAACAAAAAGCGCAAAAACACTTTGTTCCCGGTGATTTTAATAGCATCGTTTTTTTTATGAGGATTTGCCCGCAATCCCGACACCATACTTATACCGATATTGATAATCCGGATTTAAAAATTATTGTGAAACTATTTATAACACTTCCTACAATTAAACGGGATTTACGCATGCGAAGATTCCTGACGGTATTGATGTTAGGCCTTTTAATCCCCTCGGCTGCGTTAGAAGCGCAGCAAGCCAATCATTTTATTGGCGCGATGGTTTTTATACGGCATTAAATTACTCGTCAGAAAATTACACTGTAAGCCTGCCGGATGCAGCAAAAATTTTAATTGGAGAGAAGACACTAAAACCCACTGGTGTGTTGGTGTGGACGGAATAATTTATTAAGAATTAACAAACAAATGAAAAAAATAATTTGGGTATTGGTGGTATCGCAATTCGTTTTTTTGGCGAATGTTAACGGCCAAAGAACAATCAGTGTGGATTTAAAAAAAGCCTCGGGTAAACTTAATACCATGTTTAACGCCTGCGTAGGCGCAGGCCGGGCAAATGAAGGACTGCGTGCCGATTGGCAACAACAGTTAGAATACGTAAGGAAACAATGTGGCTTTAAATATATCCGCATGCATGGACTACTAACCGATGATATGGCTGTATATACCGAAGACTCGAAAGGCGTTCCTCAGTATAATTATATGTATGTAGATGCGCTTTTTGATTTTCTGCATAAAATTGGCATGAAGCCATTTGTGGAGCTGGGCTTTATGCCTAATGCCCTGGCAAGCGGCAACCAAACAATTTTTTGGTGGCGCGGCAACGTTACCCCGCCAAAAGATTATAACAAGTGGCAGGCACTTATAAGTAATCTTGTGCAACATTTTACAGAGCGGTATGGTGCCGAAGAGGTAAAAACCTGGTATTTTGAAGATTGGAATGAGCCAAATTTATCCCCCGGATTTTGGACAGGTACGCAGGAGGATTATTTTAAACTGTACGATTACTCTGCGAAGGCAGTTAAAGGCGTAAACCCTGCATATAAGGTAGGCGGGCCAGCTACTGCAGGTGCGGCATGGGTTCCGGAGATGATAGCTCATTGCAGCAAAAATAACATCCCGATCGACTTCGTCAGTACCCATTCTTATGGGGTAAATCAGGGCTTTTTGGATGAGTATGGCAATTCGGGTACGGTATTAAGCAAAGATTCGCTGTCGGTAAGTGGCGACGTGTTGAATTCCCGTAAACAAATTGCCCAATCTGCCATACCTGGTTTGGAACTGCATTATACCGAATGGAGTGCATCCTACACACCGGCCGATCCTGTGCACGACAGCTATCACGAAGCAGCCTACATTTTAGAGAAAATAAAACAAGTAGGGAATGCGGCCAACTCCATGTCGTACTGGGTTTTTACAGACGTATTTGAAGAGCCAGGCCCGCGGTACACGCCTTTTCATGGTGGCTTTGGTTTGCTCAATATTCAGGGTATAAACAAGCCGGCTTTTTATTCTTATAAATTTATGAATAAACTCGGACGAACGGAGTTAGCCAATACCGACACCCGTTCATGGGCTTGCAAAGATGATAAAGGGGGTATCCAGCTATTATTGTGGGATTATACCTATACCTTCCAAGATACGGTAACCACCAAGCCTTATATTATT
>CBFGNE010000044.1:0-11732 GCA_965649995.1 uncultured Mucilaginibacter sp. | reverse complement strand
TCAAGATTGCCGGCCGCTATCCGATAGAGCGCGACACCCTTTATAATGTGGTGACGGATTATAACGATTACCAATTTGAAGAAACCGAGAAACCGAAATATTATAAACTGCCGGTAATAAATTAAATCATTGAGTCATTGAGTCATTGAATCATTATTTCGATTGGCTTTTAACCCACTGACAAATGACTCAATGACCCGATGACTCAATGATAAAAAAGACATTATACATCGTCCGTCACGGACAAACTGACCTTAACAAACAGGGCATTATACAAGGCCGCGGCAAAGATACCGACCTTAACGACGAGGGCCGGCTACAAGCCAAACAATTTTTCGCAGCGTACAGCGATGTAGGTTTTGATAAAATATACATATCTGCGTTAAAACGCACTCAGCAAAGTGTACAGCCATTTATTGATGCCGGCATCCCTTACCAAAAACTATCGGGGTTAGATGAGTTGGCCTGGGGTATCCACGAGGGGCAACCCGCATCACCAGAATTGCGTGCCGAATTCCTTGACGTGATGCGCCACTGGGTAGCCGGCGATCTCGACGTTAAATTCGAAGGCGGCGAGAGCCCTAATGAAGTTAAAGTGCGCCAGTTAGAAGCCCTTGATGTGATCATGAGCCACCCTGAAGAACAAAAGGTGTTAATATGCATGCATGGCCGTGCAATGCGCTTGTTTTTATGTATCCTTACCGGCAGGCCCCTTACAGAAATGGACACCTTCCCACACCAAAACTTGGTGCTTTATAAATTGACTTATGATGGCAACCGTTTTGAAATAGTAGATTTCAATAACGCAATACACCTAAAAACTCCGGAACAGCTTAGTGAAAAAGATCAGAATATCCGCGGTTAGCTATACTAACACCAAGCCTTTTTTATACGGTTTACAACATTCGGCCATTATCAACGATATTGATCTAAGCCTTGATATACCATCCGATTGTGCTCAAAAACTCATTGATGACAAGGCTGATATTGGGCTAATACCTGTAGCTGCCACCTTGAGCTTGCCGCGATGGCAGATCGTTTCGGCGTACTGCATTGGGGCGGTTGGCGCGGTAAACTCTGTGTTCATTTTTAGTAATTGCGATATAAAAGATGTAAAAAGGGTGCAACTCGATTCGCAATCCCGAACCTCTAATAATCTGGCGAGCGTATTGCTGAAAAACTACTGGCAGGTACGGCCGGAATTGATAAATAATGCCGCTGATTATTCAGCCTCTACCGATGGAAACACTGCATTTGTTCAAATAGGAGATAGAACCTTTGGCAAAATCGATAAATACCCATTTGTATATGATCTATCCGCCGAGTGGCAAAAATTCACTGGCTTGCCATTCGTGTTCGCGGCCTGGATAGCCAATAAGCCCATTTCTTCAGAATTTATGAAGGAATTTGATAACGCACTCCGGCTTGGCCTGGCACATCGCCAGGAACTCCTAAAAGAACTTCCGCAACGTGCTGATTTTGATTTAGAAGATTACCTGATGCACCGGCTTGATTTTAATTTGACCGAGGATAAGAGGAAGGCGTTATATTTATTTTTAGACTATATAAAGCAGTTGTAAACACTACTGCAACTTATCGAGGTTACAATCTTTTTTACGGTAACTCCAATTAATATTATCCAACACCGCATTGGCCAGTTACGAAGAGGGAGGGAAACTTGCCGCCTGGCTTATGTCTGACAGTGTGAACTGTGCTATCGACCCACGATTTCTCCAGATAACGCTTGCCCCTGTATCGCCGGCTTTACTATAACAGGTTAGTTTAGCTATAAAGAGCAAGTTTTTGTCAAATAAATGTCACAACAACATGTATTTTCAGGTCACGAAATCACTTAGTGTACTTTTAACAATAAGTATCCGTCATTGTCATTGAGATAATGTCAATTATACACTAAGTATTGGCTTATATTTTGAAATTTTCATATTTATGATTTATATTTTATCGAATTTTCATAAAAATTGACAATTATTTGGAATATGTTTAATACAACTGTACTTTTGTTGTGTAAATAAAAAAGATAAATAATTTAAAATATAAAATTTAAAAGCCATGAAAAAGATATTTTTAACCCTTGCCATCGCTGCCAGCTTGTTCACTACCAACATATATGCTGCAACCAGCGCACTAAAAAATGATGACGGAACTGAAAATGTTTCTTACGCTGCCATCAGCAAATTCAACAGCGACTACGCCCGTGCTGAGAATGTAACCTGGAAAGTTAGCTCAACCTTCCAAAAAGCTACCTTCACTTTAGACGACGTAAAAATGTCTGCTTTCTACAACCTTAGTGGCGAACTGATCGGCGTAACACAGAATGTACAATTTAAAGCTTTGCCGGAAAAAGCAAAAAAAGAAATAGCTGTTAAATACGAAGGCTATTTCGCCAAAGAAGTTATCAAATTAGAAACCGGTGATGACAACAGCTTTGATAACACCGTTTACTTTGTTGACCTTGCAAAAGATGGCAAAGAACTGCTTGTAAGGGTAACCCCATCTGCAGGTGTTTACTTCTTTCAAGATGTTAAATAATTTTTAAAGCAACCCTACAATTGCCTTACAATAAAAGCTACCCAACTGGGTGGCTTTTATTGTTTTAACTACTTTTTTACATTTTTTTAACTTGCATAAATAATTTTATTTGATTATTAATAATTTTATATATTTGAAAAGATAGTTGTACAATCTATAATTGATTATTAAACCATTTTTATAACCAGTTGAATTGCCTGCTGATCTTAATAACAAAATTTTAATACGATTATACTAACATTATGAAAACTGGAAAAGTAAAATGGTTTAACACGCAAAAAGGGTATGGCTTTATTGTTACCGAGGATGGAAAAGACCTGTTTGTGCATTTTAAAGATGTACAAGGTGGTGTTAATGCCATTAAGGATAATGACAATGTAGAATACGATGTTGAAGAAGGCAGAAAAGGCCTACAGGCGGTAAACGTAAAAAAAGTATAAGATAACTTCAAAAATATAGTAACCTCTGTGTAAGCAGGGGTTTTTTTATGTAAAAAAAATCAGGCAACATTGCTTGCTTTAATCTACATTAGCCTAACCAATAACAAACCCTATAACTAATCATGACCGCCACCGCCCCAGAAAAACTCACAAAAAACGCTATTATATTGGTACTTGTAGCCTCACTTGGTTATTTTGTAGATATATATGATCTGTTAATATTTTCTATCGTACGTATCGAAAGCTTGAAGAGTATCGGAATAACTGATATGGATATGGTGACGAAGGAAGGGCAATTCATTATCAATATCCAAATGTTCGGATTGCTTCTCGGAGGCCTTCTGTGGGGGGTAATAGGTGATAAGCTTGGCCGCATAAAAGTCCTATTTGGGTCCATTCTATTATATTCCCTTGCCAATTTTGCCAACGGCCTGGTACATGATGTAACCACATATGCTATAGTGCGTTTTATTGCCGGTCTGGGGCTTGCAGGTGAGCTGGGGGCAGGTATAACCCTGGTTAGCGAAACATTAAGTAAAGAAAAAAGAGGTTATGGCACAATGGTAGTAGCGGTAATAGGTTTATTTGGCGCTACTGCCGCATTTATGGTAGCCAAGTTTGGCTGGCGAAATGCCTATTTTGTAGGCGGAGGTTTGGGCATACTGTTGTTATTGCTGCGGATTGGCACCTTCGAATCGGGTATGTTTAAAACTATGGAACAAAGCAAGGTCTCTAAAGGGAACTTTTTTATGCTGTTCACCAACTTTTCACGATTTAAGAAATATCTATTTTGTATTTTGATAGGTGCACCGCTTTGGTATGTGGTTGGGGTGCTGGTGAGCTTTGCCGACCAATTTGGTATTGCATTAGGCGCTCCGTCGCCGTTAAAACCCGGAGAGGGGATATTTTATACTTACATAGGTATAGCTATCGGGGATATATTTGCCAGTTTGTTGGCACAGGTGACAAGGTCACGCAAATTAACCATGGCAGTATTTTTATTGCTTTCGGTAGTTGCTGTCATATTTTATCTAAATGAAAAAGGGATTACAGGACAACAATTTGCCTGGATATGCTTTTTTATGGGCTGTTCTGTTGGTTACTGGGCCACCTTTGTTACCATTGCTTCAGAGCAATTTGGCACCAACATACGCTCAACGGTAACAACAACGGTCCCAAACTTTGTAAGAGGCGCATTAATACCCATTATTGCTGCGTTTAATGCTTTTAAAGCAAGCTACGGAGTGATTACCAGTGGGTATATTATGATGGGGATACTGACGCTGATATCGCTTTTAGCATTAAGTCAACTAAAAGAAACTTTTGGTAAAGACCTCGATTACGTAGAGGAAGAGGCCGGAATTAGTTGAAACAATTAACCGGCCGCCGACGTAATGAGTGTTGTGAATAACTGCATTTATCCAAATCAATACTTTGTTTAATTTTGCCGGGAGTGATTCACAAAATCACCAATTGACTAAATAGCTAATTAATGATTAGTAAAGAACAAATAGCTGCCGGTTACCGGGAAATACAGGACGAGATATGTGCTGCCCTTGAAGCAACGGATGGGCTGGCGAAATTTGAAGAAGAGCTTTGGGAGCGCGATGGTGGGGGCGGTGGGCGTACCCGTATTATCCAAAACGGCAATATATTCGAAAAAGGTGGCGTTAATTTTTCGGCCGTATACGGCAAATTGCCACACACCATGAAAAAGGCGCTGAATGTAGAGCAAGAGGATTTCTTTGCAACCGGCGTATCCATCGTGATACACCCCAACCATCCGTTGGTGCCCATCATCCACATGAACATCCGGTATTTTGAAATGCCGACAGATACCGGCGAAACACCTGTGCATTGGTTTGGCGGAGGTATTGACCTAACGCCACATTACGTAGTTGACGAGGATGCCCGTTTTTTTCATCAACAGATCAAGAACGTGTGCGACCATTTTAACGATGAATTTTACCATCGCTTTAAAGTATGGGCCGATGATTATTTCTTTATCAAACACCGCGACGAAACACGCGGCGTTGGTGGCATTTTTTACGACAGGCTCACCGCAAACGAAGAAATGAACTGGGAAATGATATTTGAGTTCTCTAAGGTATTAGGGCGCTCGTTTATCCCAACTTATACCGAGCTGGTTAACCGCAGCCGTTATAAGGAATTTACGCCGGAGCAACAGCAATGGCAATACCAGCGCCGCAGCCGCTACACCGAGTTTAACTTGGTGTATGATGCAGGTACCCGCTTCGGGCTGGAAACCAACGGCCGTATTGAATCGATACTGATGAGCCTGCCGCCAACTGCAAAATGGGTGTATGATTACCATGCACAACCGGGCAGCGAAGAGGAGAGGACCCTCTCGCTGCTGAAAAAAGGTATTAACTGGGTTTAAGTATGGCAAAGAAAATATGGTTTCTTTCCCTTTCTCTGCTTGTTGTATTCGTGGCTTTCCGTCCGTTTGCCACGCTGGAAGGCACCTACGAGTACGCCGGCGGAATTTATAATGGCAAAACTGAATCAGCGTCAAAAGAATATAAATTGCAGCGCAGGTATAACGACGAGGAATACGAATCAACCTTTATAGAAACCGGACAGGACACCGTAGTTTATGAACAAGGCAAGTACAAGCTTACCAATGACACTACCTGCCTGGAAACCCAAACTTACAGCAAGCAGCCCTCCAAAACTCTTAATATCACGGTGCCGTATGTGTATGTCATCAGCCACGATACACTCACTTTTACGGGCAAATTACCCAACGGCACTGCCGTGCAGGAATACTGGAAAAAAGTAAAGCCTTAACCCAAATTGTAACATACTTTTGACGCTTTTTTTGGTCCCGAAACGTGGAAAAAACGCGCGAATGTTAGTAAAAAACGATGTTTTTTGTGTTAATTTTTTTAACTTCGCAGGTCGTATAAAAAAACCAATTTTACACGTAAAAACAGATCATACTTTCCACTAAGAAAAACAAATGGCTGAAGAGACAGAAAACGATAATCCGCACAAAGAAGACAGAATAATTTCGATAAATATTGATGAGGAAATGCGATCGGCCTACATTGACTACTCAATGTCGGTGATCGTATCAAGGGCTCTTCCTGATGTTCGCGATGGTTTAAAACCGGTTCACAGGCGGGTGTTGTATGGCATGCTCGATTTGGGTTTGGCAAACAATAAGCCTTACAAAAAATCTGCACGTATAGTAGGCGAGGTGCTTGGTAAGTACCACCCGCATGGCGACACTTCGGTATATGATGCTATGGTGCGTATGGCACAGGACTGGAGCCTTAGGTACCCCTTTGTTGAGGGACAGGGCAACTACGGTTCGATAGATGGCGACCAACCAGCAGCAATGCGTTATACTGAGGCAAGGCTTGAGAAAATTGCCGAGGAAATGCTCGCCGACATCAATAAAGACACCATTGATTTCCAGCTAAACTTCGACGATTCGTTACATGAGCCAACCGTACTACCCGCAAAATTCCCTAACCTTTTGGTTAACGGTGCCAGTGGTATTGCGGTAGGTATGGCCACCAATATGGCCCCACATAATTTGTCGGAAATTGTGGATGCTACTATTGCATTGATAGATAACCGTAGCATAGAGATAGCGGAATTAATGACCTATGTAAAAGGCCCAGATTTCCCAACAGGTGGTATCATTTACGGTTTTGAAGGACCGCGCCAGGCGCTGGAAACAGGCCGTGGCCGCGTGGTGATCCGTGCACGCGCCGAAATTGAAACGTACAATGGCGAACGCGAGCGTATTATTGTTAGCGAAGTGCCGTACCAGGTAAACAAAGCCCTGATGATTGAGCGCACCGCCGAACTGGTAAACGAGAAAAAAATTGAAGGCATCACCGCCATCCGCGATGAAAGTAACCGCGAAGGTATACGCGTTGTTTACGAGATAAAACGCGATGCAAATGCGGCTATCGTGTTGAATAACCTGTACAAATATACCGCGCTGCAAACGTCATTCAGCGTAAATAACATTGCGCTGGTTCATGGCAGACCCATGCTGCTTAACCTGAAGGACCTTATCCATCATTTTGTTGAACACAGGCATGAGGTGGTTATCCGCCGTACCAAGTACGAACTGGTAGAAGCCGAAAAACGTGCGCATATTTTAGAAGGCTTACTAATTGCGCTCGACCACATAGAGGAAGTTATCCGCCTGATACGCGCTTCGTCCACACCAGACGAGGCACGCGAAGGGTTGATGGCCAACTTTGCTTTGAGCGACATACAGGCACGTGCTATTTTGGATATGACCTTAAGGCGTTTAACAGGCCTGGAGCGCGATAAGATAAAAGATGAGTACGATGCGTTGATGAAAACCATCGATTACTTAAAATCTATCCTTGCCGACGAAGGCCTGCGTATGCAGATCATCAAAGACGAGCTGTTAGATATCAAAGCTAAATACGGTGATGAGCGCAAAACCGAAATGGTACATTCATCTGCAGAAATGCAAACCGAGGACTTTATTGAGGATGAGGATGTTGTGATCACCATTTCGCGTGAAGGATATATTAAACGCACATCGCTTACCGAATACCGCAGGCAGGGCAGGGGTGGCAAAGGAAGCTTAGGGAGCAATAGCCGCGATGCTGACTTTATAGAACACTTGTTTATTGCATCCAACCACAACTACATGCTGTTCTTCACCGAGAGTGGCCAATGTTTCTGGTTAAGGGTGTTCGAAATCCCGGAGGGCACACGTACCTCTAAAGGCCGTGCTATCCAAAACATCATCAATATCCCTAAGGAAGAGAATATTAAGGCTTACATCAAGCTAAAAACGCTTAAGGATAAGGAATACCTGGAGAATAACTTCATTATCATGTGTACTAAAAAAGGTGTTATCAAAAAAACATCTTTAGAGGCATACTCACGCCCGCGCGCAAATGGTATCAACGCCATCAACATCAACGAGGGCGACTCGCTGTTAGAGGCGACTTTAACCACCGGCAGCAGTGAAATTGTTATGGCGCTGCAATCGGGCCGTGCTATCCGCTTCAACGAATCTACCGTTAGGCCGATGGGCCGTACTGCTACAGGCGTACGTGGCATCAGCTTAGATAGTGATAACGACGAAGTTGTAGGCATGATAGCCATCGATGATAAAGAGACTACGGTATTAGTAGTATCTGAAAAAGGCTATGGTAAACGTACCGACATTGACGACTACCGTGTTACCAACCGTGGCGGTAAAGGCGTAAAAACCTTAAATATTACCGAAAAAACCGGAAACCTTGTGGCTATAAAAGGTGTTACTGATAAAGAGGATTTGATGATCATCAACAAATCGGGTATCATCATTCGTATTGCCATTAGCGAACTGCGTACAATGGGCCGTGCAACGCAAGGGGTGAGGCTTATTACGTTGAAAGGTAACGATGAGATCGCTTCGGTGGCAAAAGTAGACCATGATGAGGACGAGGAACTGGATAATTCGGCAGTAGTTGTTGAAGACGGTACCGAAACCGCAGCATTAACTGATGCAGCACCGGCAGCCGCAACAGAAAGTACAGAACCAACTGATAATACTGATGCAGCAGGAGAGGAGCCTGAAGCTGACGACAAAACAGAATAGAATTTATGCAGCATAACCGTAAGATAATATTACTGGTTTTAGGGTTGTTTACTACATCTTTGGCTTTTGGGCAATCAGAAGCATTAAAGGCAGTGGTAAACAACCTTGCTTTTTATAAGCAAAAAAATGATATAGCATTTCTTGCAAGGGCAAAAAAATCGGCTGATAGTTTAATTGTAACCCGGTCGGATTCCAGCGACCTAACCAAGAACATGTACCGTTTGATAGTATATTCGAGCATATTAAATACAGATACGTTAAACAAAACCGGGCAAGCTGAAACTTTTACCGATCAAACTTCAGAACTCTATGATAAGCTTTCGGCAAAGCAAAAAGCTTATAAATTTCAGCCGGAACTTGATTATGCAAAGCGGTGCTTAACCAACGCTTACATTCGCAAAGGCTTTATTGCTGCCAACAATAACGATTTTGCTAAAGCATCCGCGGCATTTCAGAAAGCAAAACAATATGCGCCTGGCTTTAAACCTGTGAATACTTATATGGCATACGCCAATAACAAACAGGGTAATTTGCAGGAAGCAGCAAAAAATTACAGCAATCTTATTCTTACCGATAGCACTAAGGTCGAATATTTTCAAACAGCTTCTGCTATCTATAAATCAATGGGCGACACCGCAAAAGCACTGCAGGTTTTAAAACGCGCTCGCAAAATATTACCGGCCGATAAGCAATTACTACAAGACGAGGCCAACATCTACAATAACAAAAAGGATTATAAATCGTTAGAGCCACTGATAGGCGCTTTAATAGATAACAATGCCAATAACGCTGATATAACCTTTGTAGCGGCAAATTGCTATGATAATTTAAATCAATACGATAAAGCAGAATCTTTATATCTTAGAGCCATAGAATTGAACGGCACAGCTTACGAACCTGTTTTTAACCTCGGTTTGCTTTATTTAAAAAAGAGCGCCCTGAAGGATAATAATGATAAGAATATTACAAGCGCCATACTATGGCTTGAGAAAGCTAACGAAATGCAGCCACGAGATAAAAACTGTTTGGCGCTTTTGCAGCTGGCCTATAAAAAAACAGGCAATCAAAACCAATTGGATAGGGTTAACAATAAATTGCAGCAAGTAACCAACTAAACATGAATAGCCGCCTCCAGGGCCGCCGATTCATTACACTTAAATACAAAAACTATTTAAAATGAAAATTAAATTTTTATTGGCTGGCCTGTTGGGCCTTATTTCTGTAGCCGCTTTTGCCCAGAAAGGGGAGTTGAATAACGCCCAAAGCGAATACGACAAATTCCAGGTTTTTAAACAAGGCCAGCTTGCGGTAGCAATTGTAAGCCTTACTAACGCAAAAACATCTATAGATAAGGCTGCGGCTAACGCGAAAACCGCTGCCTTACCTCAAACTTACGCATTGAAGGGCGCTATTTATGCCAGCTTAGTTGATAAGGATTCTACAGCCATAAAAAACAATCCCGGCATATTTGCATCCGCCGAAGAATCGTTAAAAAAGGCTAAAGAGTTGGATACAAAAGGCGAATTTAAAAAAACCATTGATGATGGCTTTATATCGTTGGCTAATTACCAACAGCAAGTTGGCGTTAAAGCTTACCAAAGCGAAAAGTATGCTGACGCATATAAGGCGTTTGACTATTGGCGCAATGTTCAACCGGAAGACACCACAGCTATATATTATACCGGGCTTGCAGCTTTCAATGCCAAAAATTACCCGGCAGCAATTACCAATTATAATAAATTGGTTACCACCAAATTTTCTGGCGGCGAACGTATTTATGATGAATTATCGGGCATGTACCTGGTGAGTAAAGATACCACAAATGCCCTTAAAACTATATCAGACGCGCTTGTAAAATACCCGAGCAGTACAACCTTACGCAGGAAAGAAATTGAGATAGCTTTACAAAGTGGCAAAGCGCAACAAATATTAGACAAGATAATTGCCGCAATAGCTAACGACCCGAAAAATAAAGCACTTTATTACTATGCCGGCCTCGTTTACTCACAATCGGGCGATGCAGTTGCCGATAAAATTAAAACAACTAAGGTTGCTGCGGAGAAAACAACTCTTAAAGCAAAGCAAAACGAGAGCTACGGTAAAGCTGTTGAAATGTATAAAAAAGCACTGGAGATTGACCCTAATTACTTTGAAGTTAACATGCAAATGGGCTACGTGATGCTTGCGCCCGCAATTGATTCGTTTAATACAGCCAACAATTTGCCGGGTACAGCTGCAGCTCAGAAACAGTACGATGCACTGATGGCAAAAGCAAGCACCCAATTTGACGCCGCAAAACCATACCTGCAAAAAGCTGTAGATCTGAAACCAAATTCAAAAGACGCGCTTGCCAACCTGATAACATATTATCGTGGCAAAAAAGATCAGGCTAACGTTGATAAGTACACCAAACTGATGGACGCTGCAAAAGAGTAGTATTATTAGTACATCATATTGAAAGCCATCCCGAATAGGGTGGCTTTTTTCGTTTAATAGCCTCGTTGTTCTTTATTTAGCTTAACATAATGTTAATTATGAGATAGTGATTACTATTCTGTCAGGCAAGCGTTGCTCTGTCAATCCAGTAACATAAATTGCTTAATACGATGCGCTTACAAACAGAATTTTCTAAAATTGTTTATAATTAAAACACATAACATGGATCTTAAAATAAAAAATAAAATAGCCCTGGTTACAGGTTCAACTGCGGGTATTGGCTACGCTATAGCAAAACTTTTAGCTGCTGAGGGTGCGCATGTAATTGTAAACGGACGCGGCGACGATCGTGTAAAGGCTACTGTAGAAAAAATAGTATTGGAAACTGGCAATCCAAATATTAAAGGCATTGCGGCTGACTTTGCAGATGTTGCCCAGATAAATAACCTAATAAAAGAATTGCCCGAGGTTGATATTCTTGTGAACAACGTGGGTATATTCGATCCTAAAGAATTTAAAAATATCCAGGATGAAGAATGGTTTAAATTTTTTGAGGTGAACGTGATGAGTGGTGTACGTTTATCAAGGGCGTACTTTGATAAAATGCTGGTTAAAAACTGGGGCCGGATCATCTTTATTTCCAGTGAGTCGGGTGTGCAGATCCCCGCAGAAATGATCCAATACGGTGTAACGAA
>CBFGNE010000043.1:0-11761 GCA_965649995.1 uncultured Mucilaginibacter sp. | reverse complement strand
TTTGATGTTTTTTTCATGCAGCGTATCTGCAAAGCCTTTATAGTTGTACACCTCGCCATTACCAGCTGGGTATTGTACCATGGCACCGAACATGTCATCAGTAAGTTCCACATCGGCGTGGTTACCAATTTGCAGCTTAATGCCGTAAGGCTCGCTGCGGGTTTTTAAAATATCTATCGTTTGGGGGAACACCTCTTCGCTCACAAAAAACACGTTGGCTTTTTGGTTTTTGCGCAGGCTGTATTGCATAAACATAGCTTCGGCAGCGGCAGTGCCTTCATCTAATAAAGATGCGTTGGCAATTTCCATCCCGGTCAAATCAATAACCATCGTTTGGAAGTTAAGCAGTGCCTGTAAACGGCCCTGTGCAATCTCGGCCTGGTACGGCGTGTACTGGGTGTACCATCCCGGGTTCTCTAATATATTGCGTTGAATAACGCCAGGAACGATGACATCATAATACCCCTGCCCTATGTACGATTTAAAAACCTTGTTTTTTGATGCCGTTACTTTCAGCGTGTTAAGGTAATCAAACTCGCTTTTGGCAGCAGGTAAATTCAAAGGCGCTTTCAGCCTTATTTTGGCCGGCACCGTTTCATCTATTAGTTGGTCAAGCGTTTCTACACCGATAGTTTTAAGCATTTTATCGGTATCGGCCTGGTTTGGCGCTATGTGCCTATGCTGGAATTTTTCCTGGTAATCTATGTTCAGCTTCATTGAAATGGGTGTGCCTTAATTTTAGCGCAAAGGTACAATTTTAGGCGGTGAGTAACAATTGAGTAACATGATATTGACAGGGTATTTACAATGAACAAAGTTTGTATCTTTATACCCATTCCCAAAAACATGAAGTGGTTTAGCCGTGTTGTTTGCCTGTTATTGATATGTTGCCTGCTTGCCTCAGCAGATTTAGCCGCCTCAACTTTAACCAAAAAACGCATCACCGGCCCACATTTCGATTGCCCCAGCATTACTTATGAGAACGAAAAAGTGGTAATGCCGGGCTGCGGCAAAACCGATGGCAGCATCAGTGGCCTTACTATCCATAGCGATGGCACTAAGATAACCTATGCCTGGCACGACGGTACCAATGCCATCGTAGGCCACAACCTCAATTTGCCCACCGTAGGCGAAGGGGTTTACCGGCTGGAGATTACCGATAACAGCAGTTGCAGTAATTCGGTATTTTCAAAACCTTTCGTGCTAGCAGGCGCAAACGCCATTACACTATATGATGATGACCCCGTTGTTGGCAGCGCAACTTGTACAACGGGTGGCTCTATTAAGGGCATCAAAGTAGTGAATGCTTCATCATATTCGTGGAAGGATATTTCGGGCAGGGAATACACTTCAACCACCACCGCCGATCTGCTGAACGCCACAGCTGGCAGTTATACGCTTACCGCTGCCAATAGCAGCGGCTGCATTGCCGTAAGCAAACGGATTACGATACCAATGCAGGTGAACTTCGATGTGCCCTCGGTAACCAGTTATTCCATCACTAACGGCAGTTGCACGGTTGCCGATTCGTTGATTATTAACCTTTCGGTAGAGCAGGGCGGGCCTACGCTTACCCGCTTCTTCATACTTGCCAACGACCCGGCGCAGCTGCACTTAAACGAAGGGCTCATATTTACTGATAGGCCGACCTTAAAGGTGGGATTGAAGAATGTAGACCAGGGTACTTACAACTTTTACGTTCAATTGAACGATGGCTGCCCTGCATTGCTGGGCACATACACCATTGGGTACGACGACCCGAGCATCGATATGGCAAAAAGCTTCGTAGCCAACGACAGATGCGGGCAGCACATAGGCGGTATTACGCCGGTTACTGTAGGCCTGGCGCCAAAAGCTACCTATACCTGGATAGACCTGAAGACGGGGAAAACCATAAGCAATTATAAAACGCTTTTCAGGGTGGGCGAAGGGCGTTACCAGTTTACGGCCCGCAACAGCCCTGCGTGTAAAGCTACGGCTGTTTTTACCTTGCTGAACGATTCGCCCCCGTTGCCACCGCCGATAATTGATGGTGCTACCCTTTGCCTGCCCGGTATTGCTTCCCTGAAGATAAAAGACCATGTAGATACCACCGATATCTTTAAGCTTTATCTGTCCGAGCAGGATACCATAGCGGTCGACAGCAATAAATTCGGCGAGTTTTACCGTAAGGTATCTGTGACTACGGATTTCTACGTATCGCGCAAGCGTTTCGATTGCGAGAGCGAGCGCATAAAAGTTACCGAAGTTGTGATAGCGAGCATCGATTTTGGCAATACGTTTACGCCCAACAACGATGGCGTGAACGATGTATGGAAGATTACCGGCATCGAGGCTTTCCCCGATGCGGATGTAAAGGTGTTTGACCGCTATGGCCACACAGTTTACAGTTCTAAAGGTTACGGCATGCCGTTCGACGGCCGAAGCCGGGGCCGCTTGCTGCCCACCGGTGTGTACTACTATGCAATCGACCTGAAAAAGCGGGCCTGTTACGGCGAGATAGCAGGCAGTTTAACTATTCTGCATTAAATTAAAGAATTGCAAGGCAATTGGTTATTTTGCGGGTTGAATACCGATGCGTTACTCCAGGCTTTTTACTTTCATCATAATATTATTGCTATGTGCGTTTACTGCAAAGGCAGATGTGTTTACCGTGACCAGTAATGCCGATAGCGGGCCGGGCACCCTGCGCGAAGCTCTACTGAGGGCAGCAGCGAACGGGGTGGCTGTGAAGGATTTTATTAATTTTAATTTGCCCGGTAATACAGTTGACGACAGAACAATTGATTTATTGAGCATGTTGCCTGCGGTATCATCTAACCTTGTAATAGACGGCACTACCCAGCCCGGTCTAAAACTTGGCGAAAGCAATGCATCTGTAAAAATAAGATCGCCTAAGATAAATGACCCGTTTACTATATTTACATTAACCAATGTAAACGACGTAGAGTTGTACGGGCTATACCTTTACGACTTTACTTACATAAACACCATTTGGGCCGACGTAAAAGAGAAAGTAGGGATAGAACTTTTAAACTGCAAAAACATAACCATTGGCGGCGGCAACCGGGGCAATATTGTAAAAGGGTTTAACAGTTGGTCGGTTTCGGCAAAAAATGTGGATGGATTTATTTTCAAAGGGAACGTAATTGGGCTGAACGAAAATAATAATTTTGACCATGATGGATATTTAACAGGCGTATTAACCGCCCATATACGTTTGTTAGATTGCAATAATATTAAATTAGGAGGCGACCTGCCCACAGAAGGCAACATATTTTTTTGCATCGTATCCGCCGAACTCAGCGACAAAACCACCATTCACAATATTGAAGTTAAAGGAAATAACTTCGGCGTGTTTAAAGACGGGGTAACCACTACTATTTTTTATAGTGAAAACTACGGCATGGAAATTATCACCACAGGGGTAAATGTTTATGGGGCTTCTCCTGCCGAATTGGATAAAGCCGTTACAGTAAACCTAAATATCAAAAACAATGCGTTTGGCAACTTTGATCGCGCCTTTTTTATAAACGCCTTAAAGGGCAACGTTAATTTTACAAATAACTACGTAGGCCTTGGCCGCGACGGCGCAACCAGCACTAATATTTATAACTCCCGGCCAAATGAGGGGGTCGCTTTCGGCATAGCCAATAGTTTGGCGCAAGTTAACGTGGGAGGTAACGACCCGCTGTCTAAAAATTATTTCTATGATCAGTCGGATGCGTTAAGTGTGGAGAACTCCCCTAATATTTTGTTCAGAAATAACGAATTCAGATGTTTAGTGTTCCCGGCTTACGGATTGGACCATCCGGAGCTATTACCACAGGTAAGTATCAAAAATGTTAACTACACCCCGGCAGGCACTACGTTAACCGGGGTGGCACCGGCAAATGCGCTTATTGATGTTTACTCAACCGAGGGATGTACCTATGCCAATTGTAGTGTAAGGCAACTGATATTGACCACTACCGCAGATAACACCGGCAGCTGGCAAGCTGTGCTTAATGGCTTAAATGGTACATTTTATGTATCCGCAACTGTAAATAACAGAACATCTGTATTAAAAACCTTCGAAATAAACAACCAGAATGTTCTTCTGGAAAACATGCGATGTACGTCCCAGGCCAAAATAACAGGGTTACAGGTACCTCCGGGACTCACTTATTATTGGGCAGACGAGCAGGGTAATGTAGTTAGCCCTGATCTCGATCTTGTAACCACTAAACCGGGCAAATACCGGCTGGTGTTAGGTAACGGATGCGTAACCAGCCAGTGGTACGAGATAAAAGATGAACAGTTATCGGTATACGAGGGCGCAAAAACGGTTACGGATGCCAGCTGTAATAACGGAGGTTCGATCAAAGGCCTTTTTATAAACGACCCAAGGTTCCTTATTAATTCGTACACCTGGACGAAAGACAACGGTATTGTTGTTAGCCATACAATTGATGCTGAAAATTTAGCTGCCGGTAATTATTCGCTCAAGATCACCACTAGTGACGGTTGCGAAAAAACCTACGGCCCTATTACGCTCACCAACGCAGCCGCCCCCGTTATTGTAGAAAATTCCTACACCACCACCCCAAGCAACTGCAACAGCCCTACAGGTGCTATTAATGGCATATATGCTACGGGCGGCACCGGCACCTTAAAATATAGCTGGCGCAATGCGCAGGACCAGGAGGTAAGTACATCAGCAAACCCCACCAATCAATATGCCGGCAAATACCGGTTGAGGGTAACTGATGATAGTAATTGCGGGGCTGTTTATAGTACGGAAATTGAGATCTTAGAAAGCAACGGCGTATCGCTTGACCTTAGTGGACAGGGTGGTGTATCGCCGAGCTGTAACAGAACTAACGGTTCTATTACAGGGTTGCAGGCTCCCGGCGCTACCTCCTTCGAGTGGGTTATTACCGGCACTACTACCAATGTGGGCCACAATTTAAACCTTACCGGCGTCCCCGCAGGATTTTACACGCTCACTATTAGCAACACTACTTGCAGCCGATCATACGATTTTGAAGTGGCCGGGTTCCCGCCTACGGCCTTTACAGGAATTACCTACACAAAAACTAAATCGTGCGATGCATTTCCAACCGGCACTATTTCGCTTAATACCGATAACGCAAACGAACAACCGTTGCAATACCTGTGGCTTGATGAACAGGGCAACCCGGCCGGTTATGCAAAAGAGGTGGGCTTGCTAAAAGCAGGCAAATACAAGCTGCAACTGATAGATAAAAATTACTGCACTTTTGACTATCCCGAAGTGTTTACCATTGAGGCTTATCCCGAATTTAAGGTATTAAGTTTCGGCACGGTTACCAATACGCAGTGTGGCGTTGGCACGGGTGGTGTATCTGCAACCACGGTTAGCGGCGGTACAGGCACCTATACCTTCCAATGGTTGGATGCAGATAATAACGACACGCCCATCCCCGGGAAGGACCAGGCTTCGATAACCGATTTATTCGCGGGCCATTATAAGTTACGCATTACCGATGGTGGTTGCAATCTTGCCGAACCTCCTTACACCATTATCGATCAGGCTGTTACCCCTCCCGCGCCCTCGGTAGAAAATGTACGGGTTTACAACGCAGGCAATGCTACTATCAAAATCAACAGCCCCTTCCCAACCGCCATATACCGCCTATACGAAACAGCAACCAGCCCGCAGCCCATTAAAGACACCATAGGAGGCAACATTACCATAAACGTTACCCAAAGCCGCAGTTACTACGTAAGCCTCACCTATGGCTATTGCGAAAGCGGGCGCACAGAAGTTAAGGTGTTTTTAAGCGCCTTAACAGGCGGCATTGTTAATACATTTACCCCCAATGGCGACGGGGTAAACGATTACTGGGTAATCAAAGGCCTGGATACCTACCCCGATGCAACGGTAAGTATATTTAACCGTTACGGGCAATCTGTTTTTCAATCTACCGGCTATGCAAAACCTTTCGACGGCAACCGCAACGGCAAGCCACTACCGGTGGGCGTTTACTATTACATCATCAATTTAAAACGGGGCGATGTCCTGTCGGGCAACGTCACTATCCTGCGTTAAGCTAACTGGCGCAGGTACATCTGTATGGTGTTTTCCAGCCCATAGTATAGGGCATCGCTTATTAGCGCATGCCCAATGCTCACCTCATCAAGCGCGGGGATGCTTTGTGCAAAGTATTTAAGGTTGTGCAGGTCAAGGTCGTGCCCTGCGTTTATGCCAAGCCCCAGCTGATGGGCCACTTCGGCAGCTTTCACATACGGGGCAATAGCCTGCTCTTTATTTAGCGTGTATTGGGTAGCGTAGGCCTCGGTATAAAGTTCTATCCGGTCGGTACCGGTAGTTGCGGCAGCCTTTACCATTTCTACAACCGGGTCTACAAATATCGAAACGCGGATCCCCTCCTCTTTAAAAACTTTGATGATATTTTGCAGGTAGCGCTGGTTTGCAATTGTATCCCAGCCATGGTTACTGGTTATCTGGCCCAAAATATCGGGCACAAGGGTAACCTGCTCGGGCTTATTGGCCAGTACCAGGTCCACAAACTTTTGCTCTTCGCAATTCCCCTCTATGTTAAATTCCGTTTTTACGGCGCGTTTTAATTCAAAAACATCGTTGTAGCGTATATGCCGCTCATCGGGCCGCGGGTGTACGGTGATGCCCTGTGCGCCAAAACGTTCGCAGTCTTTTGCAACCTGTATCAGGTTGGGGTTGTTGCCGCCGCGCGAATTGCGCAGCGTAGCTATTTTATTGATGTTTACCGATAAGCGTGCCATACCGCAAAGTTAATATATCTGCAACAAATAGGAATTATGGTAATTTACAGGATGTGGCAGGCCATTGGCCATCTTTTTAAGGCCGGGTGCCATCCGCCAAACTAACTATGCAACCGATTGTTTTTTAAAATAACGGCATAATTATTGTAAATATTAAAAAATATTTCATTACTAGCTGTAATTCATGCTTTTATAAAAGTATTTATTTAATATATTCGTAATGCTAATTATAAGATGCGCTTGTGACTGATTGCCCTATTCCTGTTAACGAGAAAGAACGCCTAAAAGCCTTAGGCCAGTATGAGATCTTAGATACGATGAGCGAACGCAAATTCGACCGTATTACGGAACTTGCTGCCACTATTTGCGATGTGCCTATTTCGTTCGTTTCGCTCGTTGACGAAAAACGCCAGTGGTTTAAATCGGCTATAGGGCTTGATATAAAAGAAACCATCCGCGAACTGTCCTTTTGCCGCTATACTATTTTGGATGATGTATTGATGGAGGTACCCGATACCACACAGGACATCCGCTTACAGCACAATGTTTTTGTTACTGGCCCGCCCGAGATCCGTTTTTACGCCGGCTACCCGCTTATAGACCCAAAAGGCTACGCCCTGGGCACCCTCTGCGTAATGGACCTTAAGCCGCGTAAACTTACCGATAAGCAGAAAAGATCGTTGCAACTACTGGCCGAAGAGGTAATTGTTTTAATTGTAGAACGAAGGCAAAAACAAGAACTGGCGAGTTTCGAAAAATTATTCAACCTTTCCAACGACCTGGTTTTCGCAGGCGGCGATGACGGTTTTTTTAAAAAGATAAATCCTGCCTTTACTCGCGTTTTAGGCTGGAGCGAAGATTATTTGTTAAACACCTCCACTTTTGAGTTTATACACCCTGAGGATATTGAACCTACCGAAAAACAGTTGCAAAAGTTAGCCGAAGGCGAACCAACCGTAAACTTTTTGCAACGTTTTAAAAGCGCAACAGGCGAGTACAAAACCATACAATGGACAGCTACCCCGGAGGCGAACACCCGTAATATTTTTGGTATAGGGCGCGATGTAACCGAAAAAATTAAACTGGAGCAAGCGCTTAAGGAATCGATAGACAGGCAAAAAAGGTTGAACGAGGAACTAACTGAGCAAGTTAGCCTGGTGCAAAAGCAGGGCGAAACGATACAGGATATACAGGAATACAGGTTCCTGGCCGATTCGATCCCCGAGATCATCTGGACATCAAACCCGGATGGCAGCGTGGATTACTATAACCGCTATTGGTTTGATTATACAGGGCTTACGCTCGACGAAACCAAAGCTTTTGGATGGCCTTTGGTTTTGCACCCCGATGACATTGAGAAAGACGGTAAAGACTGGAACCACTGCCTGGCAACAGGCAACCCGTACGAATCTGAAGTGCGTTTTAAACGCAAGGCCGATGGCGTTTACCGCTGGCACCTATCGCGGGCGCTGCCCATGAAGAACGACAAGGGCGAAATTGTAAAATGGTTTGGCTCCTGCACCGATATTGATGAATATAAACGCGCCCTTAATCTCGAAAATAAGATAAGCCAGTTTGAAGATTTTAACCGCATTATTGCCCACAACCTGCGCGGCCCGGCCGGTAGTATAGGCATGCTGCTGAATATGCTTGCCGACGAAAAAGAAAACGGGGAAAAAGAAAACCTGTTGGGAATGTTAAAAACCAGTAGCCTCACCCTCAACGAAACGCTGGACGAGTTGATGAAGGTGCTGGAGGTACGCAATAATAAAAATATGGCTTACGATTTATGCCACCTGCCGGATATTGCAGCCGTTACCGATGCCATGCTAAAAGGGCAGATAGCTGCCAAAAAAGCTACCATTACTACGCATTTTGGGATACCGAGCATGAAGTTCCCGAAGATGTACCTCGAGAGTATATTTTACAATATGGTAAGCAATGCCCTAAAATATAGCAAGCCCGATGTTGCCCCGCAGATAGATATCTACTCGAAAATTGAGGACGGCCGCGTGGTGCTGGAGTTTAAGGATAATGGCCTGGGGATAGACCTTAACCGCCACGGGCGAAACATGTTTAAGCTAAACAACGTGTTCCACCATGGTTACGACAGTAAGGGTGTCGGCCTGTTCATGACCAAAACCCAGATAGAAACCTTTGGCGGAAAGATAACTGTGGAGAGCGAACCCAACGTGGGGACGAAGTTTACAATTGTGTTTTAATTTTTTTCGCGCAAAGGCGCTAAGCCCGCAAAGGCAAGCTTAAAAACTTAGCGGCTTTGCGTGAAATCCGCTACATTGCAGTTTAACCGGATAAGCGTTAAATTTACCACCATGCCCTACACCTGCCCCAAATGCGAACGCGAGCTAACCAGCGAAAGCCAAAGGCATTACTGCGCCAAGGTAAGCCTGGACAGCCTGTTTAAGGGCAAATCGCCGGAGTTGCTTTTACTCTTTGATAAACTCCTTGCCGAAGTTGCCGACTGGCCCGATGTGTTGGTAGGCACTACGCCCAACTGCATCACCTTTGTACACCGGCAAACCTTCTTTGTTATCCGCCCTATGCAAAAGGTGTTGGAGCTAAAGTTTTATTCTAAAGAGAAATTAGAAGAGCCCCCCATTATTAAAAGTATTACTACTGCAGGCCGATTTCAAAACAATATCCGGTTAAGCAACACGAATGAATTGCGACCGCAGCTTTTTAGCTGGATAAGGGGATCGTATGAGCTGTTGTGAGTCTGCTTGATGCTAAATCGTCTTATTTTATCAATCAAAAACCTATATTTAAATCCGCAACTTCCACCTGAGCTCATGAAACGTTTACTCGTTATTGTATTATTTACCATTGTCTCCCTAAGCAGCCATGCGCAATCGCTGTGCGAAAAATTGGCTGCAATGAAAGCGCAGTATTACGGTTTCCTTCCCACATCACTTAAAAGCAAACAACAGGAAGCAAAATCTGCTGACCTGGATAAATTTTGGAACCTCGCCAAAACCGACCCCGACAAAGCCCTGCCCTGCTTAAAAGAAATGATCCTTAACGAAAATAACGACCTTTATTTTTGTTTCGATGCTTCTACCCTTATCCTAAGCCTCGATAAAAAACAACAATATTTGGACGTGGTATTGGCCGGCGTTAACAAAACCGACCTTAAACAACTGCAACTGGAAATTTATTTACAGGCCTGCTTTTTCCTGGCCAAAAACGGCAAGGATGTTACCGCTGCTACCGAAAAACTGATAAGCACACCCGGTGCGCATGTGTATTTAACTATTCATGTGATAGATTTAAGCGCAATTGATGCCAGCCTGTTTTTGTATAACACCATGACAACCGAAATTGCCGAACGCAGCTTAATAAACACCATCACTAATGGCAACCCAACCGGCCGCCACAACGCCGCAGTTGTTTTAAACATCCTGAGCACCCCCCGTGGCGACAGCCTACTAAATAAACTGATAGACGAAAACAAACTTGCCGACTCTACCAAAGCCTTTGTTTTAAAAGACAGGAAGGACTTTATCAGCCAAGGCAAAGCCGAGCTAAGCACTACGGACGAGGAATCCATCCGTAAAGAGCGGCAGGAATCGATGCCGGGCTTATCCGACGAGGGGCTTGGGCGGTATTTTAAGCTTACCGGAACGCTGATGGCACTAAGGAATAAAAAGTACGGGCTGCTTTATAAACAGTAGTTAAGGCACCGCTACCTCCCCAACCATATCTCTATATAACCCGGCTTTGCTTTACCGTCCTTATAAAATTTGGCAGCATAGGTACTATCATACTTAAAGCGCATAAATTCCGCCAGCTTTTCGGCTTGCTCTTTATCGCCATCGTTAAAATAACGTATTTCGGGGTTGTCAGGGCGGCCGCGGTCCTCAATATAGTGGGCGTTCATCACTTTAAACCCGGCGGTATTCAATTGGGTATTTATTTCGGCAAAACCCTGTACTTTAGCTTTATTGCCCGCCAGCAGGTACACGCGGGCATTATCTACAATTGGCGCCTCAAGTGTTTGCGCAGCCACCGATTTCACCTGCGGGATGCTCTCTGGGTCTTTTTGCTTCTCTAAAATGTAATTGTTAACACTGTCGCGCACGTCCGACTGCTTTATCAGGTTGGTATGCACCAGCAGCTTCAGCGTTTGTAGCCTTTCTTCGGCCGAACTGGATTCCAGCGCTTTCAGCACCAGGTCCGACTGGTATTTTTGTTCGGCCATCCGTGTGTTCCAGTACCCTTGAACTACGCCACCCGCTACGGTACCCAGTATGGCAAAAAAGCTGGATAATACCAGCGTTCTGATTGCCAGGTTTTTACTTTCCATAGTTACGTTAATTTTGTAACTAATTTAGTTCGACTACCTTAAACCGCCTACAGGGAAAACCCCCTATTTTATACCGTGTAATTACGGGTAAAAGAGGTCTGCCTTGCAATTTATTTCAGCACCCCATCTGCAAGGTATTGAACATGCAATTGCCGCCATTCCTGTGGAGGGCCGAAATACATTGGTATGACGTGCGCAAAAACCCAAAAAGAGATTTGGCTTTCACCATATCCATCCACTATAAATGGTCTTCATATCACACCTTCCTCCTCACCGAAACCACGAAATATTTTATGGCAGCAATTGCAAACATCAGGATGAAATGAGCAACTGTGATGGCGATCAGCAATAGGCCGGGGCCAAGGCTGGCACCACCCGCATCCAGGTATTTTGAAATATATGCCCAACCCAAGAAGTTGTAAGTTATACCTATCAATATATTTATAGTATAATAATTAACCGCCCTGAACCTGATCAGCAGGATTACGGCCAGCAAATCAATTATACAGATATTGACAATTGGGATGAACATCTTTTTTAAAGATAACTATTATATACCAAAAAAGGGACATGGCTCTCACCACATCCCTTTTCTTTATCTTGATTCCTGACTCTAAGAGTCCTGATTCTATTCTTAGTAACGGTAATACT
>CBFGNE010000042.1:0-11840 GCA_965649995.1 uncultured Mucilaginibacter sp. | reverse complement strand
TTAATTATAGATGGCAACCGCTTTAATAAATACGGCACTACGCCTCATGCCTGCATAGTAGAAGGCGATGGCAAATACTTCAGCATAGCTGCGGCATCTATCCTCGCCAAAACCTACCGCGACGATTATATGAAGCAAATTGCAGCCGAGCACCCCGAATACAATTGGCACAGCAACAAAGGTTACCCCACCACCAGCCACCGCAAAACGGTGATGGAACTGGGCCATACGCCATACCATCGTAAAACTTTCCGAGTTACCGACCCGCAACTGAGTATTTTTTAGGTTTTGCATTGCCAAACCGTGCAAGGTTTGATAAATTAGCGAAACCAATTATTTGCCCGCTTTGAGGATACTTATTTTAACCCACCGTGTACCATTTCCGCAGAATGGAGGCTACCCCATTGTGGTAGGCAATACCATAAAGGGTTTGGTAAAACACGGGCACCAGGTTTCCCTGTTTAGCCTCAACGTAAAAAAGCATACCGACAAGATCTATGAGCGCGACGAACTGCTGGGTAAGATAACCTACACCGAGTACGATATCGATACGCGCATTTCCCTGGTAGAATTTGTTAGCAACCTGTTTACCAACAACCCTTATAATATTGATAAGTACTACGATGCGGAATTTGAAAAACTGCTGGTACAGAATTTAAAAGATAACGCCTACGACATTATTCAACTGGAAGGGCTTTTTGTAGTACCTTACTTAAGCGCTATACGCAAAAGCACCAGGGCAAAAGTGATTTACAGGGCACATAATATAGAGCACCAGGTATGGCGGCGGCTTGCCCAGCAAAAAGGCGACCCTTTTAAAAAGTGGTACCTAAACCTGCTTGCCCGCCGTGTAAAATCTTACGAACTGGAACTGCTGAACAAGTTTGACGGTATAGCGGTGTTTACCGGGCAGGATAAAATTTCCATGCAATCTTTCGGCACAAAAATACCGCTCGAGGTATTACCCATCGGCGTAGAATTGGATATGTACCGCCCCGACACGGCGAAAACCGAATGCCCCAGCCTTTTCTTTTTAGGCTCGCTTGATTGGTTGCCCAACCGTGAGGGGATAGAGTGGTTTATAGAGAACTTTTTAAAAGACATCCTCGACGGTGCCTTAAAGGTTAAGTTTTACGTGGCGGGCAATGCCATCCCCGAAGAGTTTGACGAATATGAGGTGCCCGGCAAAGTATTTATACAGGGCGAAGTGGATGATGCGCTGGAGTTTATCAACAGCAAATCCATTATGATAGTGCCCCTGCTAAGCGGCGGCGGTATGCGGGTAAAAATTGTTGAGGGAATGGCCATGCAGAAGTGCATTATCTCTACCTCCATCGGCGCGGAAGGGATTAATTTTGTAGATGGAGAAAGCATCCTCATTGCCAATAACACCGATGAATTTTATACGGCCCTGCAAAGATGCATTGCCGACGACGATTACTGCCGCAACGTAGGGCAAAAAGCCAGAGAATTGATAGAGCAGCAGCACGATGTTAATAAGGTTACGGAACGCCTGGTAGACTTTTACCTATCCATCATCTAAACCACCGCAATTAAACCTATTTTACTACTTTTGCCCCGAGAATAAATAACCATGAAAAACACAGCTTTAACTGACGTACATACCAAACTCGGCGCTAAAATGGTGCCCTTTGCGGGCTATAACATGCCGGTACAATACACAGGCATTAATGCCGAACACGAAACCGTACGCAAAGGCGTTGGCGTATTCGACGTAAGCCACATGGGCGAATTTATTTTAAAAGGCGAGAATGCGCTTGCCCTGATCCAAAAAGTTACCAGCAACGATGCCTCAAAACTATACGATGGCAAAGTGCAATACTCCTGCCTGCCTAACGAAGATGGCGGCATTGTAGATGACCTGCTGGTTTATCGCATAGACGAGAAAACATACATGCTGGTGGTTAATGCCTCCAACATCGAAAAAGACTGGAACTGGATCTCTAAATACAATACCGATGGCGTAGAGATGAAAGACATCAGCGACCGCACATCGCTCTTAGCTATCCAAGGGCCCAAAGCTGCCGAGGCGCTGCAAAGCCTAACCGATATCGACCTGGCTTCGATGGAGTACTATACCTTTAAAAAAGGCACATTTGCCGGTATTAACAATGTGGTGGTATCTGCCACCGGCTATACCGGCGCGGGCGGTTTCGAGATCTATTTTGATAACGAACATGCCGGTTTTATTTGGGATGCTGTATTTAAGGCTGGCGAACCATTCGGTATAAAACCCATTGGGTTAGCCGCCCGGGATACCCTGCGTTTAGAAATGGGTTTCTGTTTATACGGTAACGACATTGATGATACAACATCGCCACTGGAAGCTGGCTTAGGCTGGGTGACCAAATTCAACAAGGAGTTTACCAATTCCGAAGCATTGCAGGCGCAAAAACAAGCGGGCGTAGGCAAAAAGCTGATTGGCTTTGAAATGATAGACCGCGGTATCCCCCGCCACGATTATGCCATTGTAGATGCCGATGGCAACAACATAGGCCGTGTAACATCGGGCACGCAATCGCCATCGCTGCAAAAAGCAATAGGTTTGGGTTATGTTAAAAACGAATTCGCCAAAGAAGGCAGCGAGATCTTCATCAGCATCCGCGATAACAAAGTAAAAGCAAAGGTGGTAAAGCCGCCGTTTTATAAGTAATGGGCGAAGCCCGTCATTGAATCATTGGGTCATTAAGTCATTGGTAGACGTCGTTTAGCCAATGGGGTCGTTATAAGAAAATGACTCAATGACCTAATGACCCAATGACAACGAAGTGAATGACTCAATGACACGTAATTTAGACGTTTGCCTTACCCCCGCGCTTATCCCGCTTTATAATGTAAAAGATTATATCGTAGTGGTTATCGATATTTTCCGTGCTACATCCTCTATTTGTTACGGTATTGAAAATGGGGCGGAGGCCATTATCCCGGTATCCGAAGTGGAGGAATGTGCCGCTTATCGCGAAAAAGGGCTGGCCTATCTGCTTGCTGCCGAGCGTGATGGCAAAGTAGTGGACGGTTTTGATTTTGGAAACTCTCCATTTTCTTACACGCCCGAGAAAGTGTCGGGCAAAACTGTGGTGCTGACTACTACAAACGGCACCCACGCGCTGCATTTATCGCGCAGCGCAAAACGTATCGTTATCGGTTCCTTCCTCAACCTTACCGCCCTTTGCAACTGGCTGAAAACGCAGCACGAGAGCATCCTGCTGGTTTGCGCCGGTTGGAAGAACAATTTTAACCTGGTGGATACGCTCTTCGCCGGTGCTGTAATTGAACAGTTAAAAAACGAAGGGTATGTGTTAGATGACCCATCCATCGCCGCTAACGACCTTTTCCAATTAGGCAAAAACGATATCCCACAATACCTCAGCAAAACATCGCACGGCGAACGGCTTAAAAAGCTCGGCATCGAAAAAGACATCGCCTTTTGCCTGCAGGTAGATATTACTACCGCCATCCCCGTTTTAGATGGCGATAGGTTGGTGAAATTGAGCTAAGCCGCCCTTGCGACCCGTACCCGCCTGCGCCATTTCTTTATCAACACATATAACCCTGCTACAATTAACCAAAATGGCCAAAGGGATAACACCGTAAAGAAAAACCCCTGCAAGGTATCTAAGCCGCTTCCCAATGCACTCCAAATTTTATAACCGAAACCAACGCTGGTTTCAACCTGTGACGGGCGCTCTGTATAAAATTTGATGGTAAGCGAGCTGTAAGCCACTTGTTTATTCAGGTAATTTAGTTGCCCCTGCGACGATTCGATATCAGCGCGGATATTGGCGAGCTTATTCTCTATTTCCAGCATCTCCGAGATTTTTGAGGCGCGCTTTAGCAGCTCCAGGTAACGCCCTTCTAATATTTTTTTATTATCGAGACGGGTTTTGGTATCGATATATTCAGTGGTAACATCGCGGATGCTGATGTTCTTACTGTCGATTTTTGTAGCGGTGACTGATACGGAGCTTAAAAAAGTATCGAAGTTATTAGCGGGGATTTTGATATCCAGCGTATATTCTTTTCGCCCATAGCCGCCATCATCGTTTTCCTGGTCCGATTCTATATAACCGTTCAGTTTTTTGAGGGAGGAAATTATTTGCTGCCGGGTGGCTTTAACATCCGTTGTTTCGAAACTGATATCACCTTCTTTAATTATTTTTTTGGAAATATCTGTAGAGGACTTTTGTTCCACAACTTGTTTTACATCGGCATTGCCCACCGGTTCGTCTATAACGACATCAGCTGACGCATCGCCAATTGCTTCTTTTTCCACTACCTCATTGTCAGGTTTTGCAACGGGTGGAGGGAAGCTAACTGCAGATACCTTGAGGGCTTCGCCTTTGTAATGAGAACTGTTGTTACAGGCTGAAAAGGTAATCAGCAACAGCAAAATAATAAGATAGGTTTTCATAATAACGGGTTTTGGTTTATCTTCCAAACGCCAGCTTCATTATTATATTGCGTTATATAAACTTAAAACAAAATATAATTCTGTTTTAAGTTTATATAAGATATTTTATATCGATTTATACTACTTCAGCTTCTCATTATTCCGATGCCTGCCGGCATCGCGGATACTCTTTTTCTCCATGTTTTTCTCCAGTGCTTCGGTCAGGTTAATGCCCGTTTGGTTGGCCAGGCATATCAGCACAAAAAGCACATCGGCCATTTCATCAGCCAGGTTCACTTCGTTGTCTGATTTTTTGTAAGATTGTTCGCCGTATTGCCTCGCCATAATACGGGCAACCTCGCCAACCTCCTCCATTAAAATGGCAGTGTTGGTGAGTTCGTTAAAATAACGGATGCCGGTTGTTTTTATCCAGTTGTCAACGGCTTGTTGTGCCTCGTCTATCGTTATCGCCATCGCTTAATGGTTGTCTTTATCTTTTGTATCCATCACAATGGTTACAGGCCCATCGTTCAATAAATTTATCTTCATATCCGCACCAAAAATCCCTGTGGCTATTTTTTTGCCGGTTAGGGTTTCAAGCACGGCTATCATTTTCTCGTACATAGGTATGGCCTTGTCCGGCTTTGCCGCGCGGATAAAAGACGGGCGGTTACCTTTTTTGGTTTGGGCAAATAGGGTGAATTGCGAAATAAGCAATATGTCACCGTCAATATCGCTAAGCGCTTTATTCATCAAACCATTCTCATCGCCAAACACGCGCAAACCCGTAATTTTTTGTGCCAGCCATTGCAGGTCATCATCGGTGTCGGCATCTTCAATGCCAATCAAAACCAAAAACCCAAGCCCTATTTCCCCGGTGATGCTGCCATCAACCGTGCAGGATGCTTGTGTAACGCGTTGTATTACTGCCCGCATATTTATAATAGAATCAAGAAGTCAAGATACAAGAATCAAGACCTCGTTTGAATGAATATTTTTTGTCTTGGCTCTTGCCTCTAACCGTCTTGTCTCTCTTTAAGCCCTCGTATCGTTCCCGTTATAAATACTCAGGTAACTATCATAGCGGGATAGGGCAATATCGCCTTCCTCAATTGCTGCAAGCACGGCACAGCCCGGCTCGTTAATGTGCCTGCAATTGTTAAAACGGCATTGGTTCATCAGTTCGCGCATCTCGGGGAAGAAGTGGCCAAGCTCTTGTTTCTCGATATCGATAACGCCTAATTCGCGGATGCCCGGGGTATCTATAATGTACCCGCCTTGCGGCAATTCAAACATTTCGGCAAAGGTGGTGGTGTGCATACCTTTGTCGCTCCAGTCGGAGATCATGTGGGTTCGCAGGTCAAGGTTGGGTAGCAGGCGGTTTATTAAACTTGATTTACCTACGCCGGAGTGGCCCGAAAACAGCGTCACTTTATCCTTTAAAAGTTCCTGAACAGAATCGATATGCGTCCCCTCCAATGCCGAAACGGAGTAGCATTTGTAGCCAATGTTTTCGTAAACGGCCTGGTATTCTGATAGTATCTCCAGTCCCTCGTCGCTAAACAGGTCGAGTTTGTTGAATATTAAACAGGCAGTTATCCCATAAGCTTCGGCGGTAACCAAAAAGCGGTCGATAAACCCCAGCGAGGTCCGGGGCGATGCCAGGGTTACCACCAGCAGCGCCAGATCGAGATTGGCTGCAATGATCTGCGCCTGCTTGCTCAGGTTGATAGATTTACGGATGATGTAGTTTTTGCGCTGATGCAGGTTGGTTACCACGCCGGTTTCTTGCTCGGGCTCCATTTCAAAATCCACAATATCGCCAACCGCCAACGGGTTGGTAGTGGTGATCCCTTTGGTGCGGAATTTTCCCTTTATACGGCAATCTATAGTCTGTTCCCCGGCTTTCACCTGGTACCAGCTTCCGGTTGATTTTGTTACGAGCCCCTGCATACGGCCGCAATTTAGGAAAGATAAACAGGCTATTAAAAATAAAATGGCTTCGGCATTTGTTTATTAGAAAATAATCTACTTACTTTACCGACATTATATATGACAACTAACAGCACCATAATTACAACAATTATTACCACCGGGATAAAACTTGGAGGAAGATAATCGTATGGTGTAAACATAAAGACAAACCAAATGAAAGCCTTCCTCCGCAAAGAGGAAGGCTTTTTTATTTTTTATCGCAATAATGAAGGTACTAAAATTCGGAGGAACGTCCGTAGGAACGGTAAACAGCATCAAAACACTGCTGGATATTTTAAAAGAAGAGAACAATAACGGCAGTAAGCCCGTGGTGGTTTTATCGGCCATGAGCGGCATAACCAACCTGCTTGTTTCGATGGCAGAGGGCGCAGCGGCCGGCAAAGAGTTTACAGCAGAACTTGCCGAACTGGAACGCCGCCATTTTGAAGTGGTAAAGGCCTTGCTGGATATCCAGAATCAAAACCCGGCTTATACCCGCTTAAAGATCCACTTTAACCAGTTAGAGGAATTGCTGCAGGGCGTACTAACCCTAAGAGAACTTACCGCCAAAACCCGCGATACCATCCTGAGTTACGGCGAACGCTGCTCGGCTATGATGATTGCCAAGATCGCTGCGCAGCGTTTCCCGGAGGCTATGTTTGTAGATGCATCCGAACTGATAAAAACCGACAGCGCTTTTGGCAACGCCCGCGTTAATTTAGAATTAACCGACCGCCTGACACAAGGCTTTTATGCCGAAAACAGCGATAAGCTGCTTATTGTAACCGGTTTCATAGCCGGTAATGATGCCGGGCAAATAACCACCCTTGGCCGCGGCGGCAGCGATTATACCGCAGCCATCTTCGGCTCGGCACTTAATGCGCAGGAAATACAAATATGGACCGACGTGAACGGCATGATGACCGCCGACCCACGCATGGTAAAAAAGGCCTTCTCTTTAGAGGAACTTACCTATACCGAAGCGATGGAGCTTTCCTACTTTGGCGCCAAGGTAATTTACCCGCCAACCATGATACCGGCGTTTTTGAAAAAGATACCCATCGTCATCAAAAACACTTTTGAGCCGGAGTTTGCAGGCACGGTTATCCGTCACGACTGCAAATCATCTAACCAGCCAATCAAAGGCATATCCTCTATCAACAACATCAGCATCCTCAGCCTCGAAGGCAGCGGCATGGTGGGTAAATCGGGCTTTAGCGGCCGGTTGTTCTCGCTGTTGGCCAGGGAGCAGATCAATATCATCCTCATCACCCAGTCGTCATCAGAGCATAGCATCACCTTTGCCGTACAACCCACCGATGTAGGCAAAGCCCAGATGCTGATAGAACAAGAGTTTGAGCTGGAACTATTGGCCAATAAACTGGAGCCGCTTGTGGTGGAAAAAGGCCAGGCGATATTAGCAATCGTGGGCGAAAACATGAAGCAGACGCCAGGGGTAAGCGGCAAACTGTTCCACGCCCTTGGGCGTAATGGTATCAACGTGCGCGCAATTGCACAAGGCTCGTCGGAGTACAACATCTCGGTTATCATCTCCGCTACCGACCTGGCCAAGGCGCTTAATGCGGTGCATGATGCCTTCTTTATACAGCTCACCAAAACGCTCCATGCCTTTTGCCTGGGCACCGGCAACATAGGGACAACCTTATTTAAACAACTAAAGGAAAACACCGATTTTTTGCAGAAAAACAACGGAATACAGGTAAAAATTGCAGGCATAAGCAACACCCGCAAAATGGCATTCAACAGCGATGGTTTATCGCTGGATAGCTGGGAAGAAGCACTGCAGGATTCGCACCACGTAGCCGACCTGAAAACCTTCATCCACCATATGAAGGAAATGAACCTGCCCAATTGCGTGTTTATTGATAACACCGCAAGCCCCACGCCTATAGGTTTTTACGAGGAGATTTTTAAATCGAACATCTCCGTAGTTACCTGCAACAAAATAGGCAACTCGGCAAGCTATAGCCAATATAAAACCTTTAGGGATACCGCCCGCAGGCACGGGGTCGACTTCTTTTATGAAACCAACGTGGGTGCAGGGTTGCCTATTATCCGCACTTTAAAGGATCTGATGAGCAGCGGCGACAGGGTACAACGGATAGAGGCGATACTCTCGGGAACCATCTCTTTTATCTTTAATTACTTTAAAGGCAATGCCAACTTCCACGATGTAGTGAAAGAAGCACAGGAAAAAGGCTATACCGAGCCAGATCCGCGCGACGACCTCAGCGGCAAAGATTTTATGCGTAAAATGCTGATCCTGGCCCGCGACGCCGGTTACGAAATGGAAGCAAGCGATGTGCATATAGATGCCATATTGCCAAAAGCCTGCCTGGAAGCACAAACCGTTGAAGATTTTTATACAGCTTTAAAAAGCGAAGATGCTTTCTTTGCGAACCTGAAAGATACGGCCGAAAAGGGTAAAAAAGTACTGCGCTACATTGGTAAGCTGGAGAACGGCAAAGCCTCCATAACGCTGCAAATGGTTGATGAAGCGCATCCTTTCTATATGCTTAGCGGCAGCGATAACATCATCTCTTTCACTACCGACAGGTACAAAGAGCGCCCGTTGGTAATAAAAGGCCCCGGTGCAGGCGCCGAAGTAACCGCCGCCGGCGTATTTGCCGATTTGATAAATATAGGGGCGAATTAAGATACAAGAGTAAAGAATCAAGATACAAGAAAACAATACTTTAGCGCTCCGCTGGAGAAAGCAGTTATGAATAACGATATACAAGATTTAAAACAAGCCCCTGCAACAAAGCAAAAGCTATTAGATAGCGTCCAGGTCTTTGCACCGGCCACCGTTGCTAATGTTGTTTGCGGCTTTGATGTGCTTGGGTTTGCTGTAAACGAGCCGGGCGATGAGGTAATTATGCGGGTGACCAATAAACCCGGCATCACCATCAGCAAAATAACCGGCGATGACGGCCGGTTACCGCTTAACCCCGCCAAGAACACCGTGAGCGTAAGCGTACAGCACTACCTGCAAAGCGTAGGCCGTACAGATATTGGTTTGGATATAGAGTTGCACAAAAAAATGCCCATTGGCAGCGGGCTGGGTTCCAGTTCGGCAAGTACAGTTGCGGGTTTATTTGCCATCAAAACCTTGTTGGGCGATGACACGGACGCGGCAACACTGTTGCCTTTTGCTATGAAGGGCGAGGAAATGGCTTGCGGGCATGGGCATGCGGACAACGTTGCACCGGCATTATTAGGTGGTTTTGTATTGATACGCAGTTATGAACCATTGGATGTGGTGCGTTTACCGCATCCAGCCGGTTTATGGTGCGCCATTGTTTTCCCCGATGTGGATGTACCAACACGCGAGGCGAGGCAGATTATCCGCAACAAAATATTTATGAAGGATGCCGTTACCCAATGGGGTAATATAGCCGGCCTTGTAAGCGGCCTGTTTATGCAGGACATCGACCTGATAGGCCGCAGCATGAAAGATGTATTGGTAGAACCCGTACGCAGTATGCTGATACCGGATTTTTATGTAATGCGCGAAATGGCCATGGAAATGGGCGCGGTAAGCTTTGGGATATCTGGTTCGGGGCCATCGGTGTTTGCGTTTACGCGCGATGAAGAAACCGCCAAACGCATTACACAGAAATTGCAGAAGCACTTAACAAGTATCAAAATAGGCTCTAACGTTTACGTATCCACTATAAACGATGCAGGGCCAAGGGTGATAGGATAGCATCCTCCGCCACGTCATTGCGAGGAACGAAGCAATCTCCCAGCAATGCATGGCGTATATGTAAAGTGTAGAGATTGCTTCGTTCCTCGCAATAACGCGTGGGGTTTTTTAGACATTCGAAATTAAAATGAAATTCTACAGTACCAATAATACCGAACTAAGGGTTGGCTTTAAAGAGGCCGTTTTTAACAGCATGCCGCAGGATAAGGGGCTGTATATGCCCGTGGAGATACCGCATCTTGGCGATAAATTCATACATAATCTGGATCAATATACCTTGCCTGAGATCGCCTACCACGTTGCTCAAAACCTGCTGGGCGATGATATCCCCGCCGAAGATTTGAAAGCACTTATTAAAGATGCCATTAACTTTTATGCGCCGGTTGTAAGGTTAGAGGATAAAGTAAACGTACTGGAGCTTTTCCACGGCCCATCGCTGGCCTTTAAAGATTTTGGCGCGCGCTTTATGAGCCGTGTAATGAGCTACTTTTTAGAGGACGGCGAAAAACAGCTGGACGTATTGGTTGCAACCTCGGGCGATACCGGCGGTGCCGTAGCACTTGGCTTTTTAGGGGTGCCAAATACCCGCGTTACTATCCTGTATCCAAAAGGTAAAGTAAGCGAGATTCAAGAACTACAATTAACCACCAACGGGCAAAATATCCGCGCATTGGAGATCGACGGCACCTTCGACGATTGCCAGGCACTGGTTAAACAAGCGTTTACCGACCCTGAGTTAAATGCGAAATTCCGTTTAACATCAGCCAACTCCATCAATATTGCCAGGCTTATCCCACAAACCTTCTATTATTTTAACGCTTATGCACAACTACTAAAACGCGGCACAAGCAAAGTTGTATTTGCCGTACCGAGTGGCAATTTTGGCAACATTGGCGCTGGCTTATTGGCCTGGAAGATGGGCCTGCCCGTAGAGCAATTTATAGCCGCTACGAATGCTAATGATACCGTTCCCGAGTTTTTAAAAACCGGGGTTTACCAACCAAAACCCTCTGTGGCTACTTTATCCAACGCCATGGATGTAGGCAACCCGAGCAACTGGGTGCGCATTGCCGATTTGTTTAAAGAACATCCGGACCAGCTAAATGCACTTATAACGGGATACACTTATACCGATGAGGATACCTTAGCCGCTATACAGGAGATCTTCGACACCTATAATTACGTGGCTTGCCCGCATACCGCCATTGCCTGGAAGGCATTGAAAGCTTATCAGCAGGAACACAAAGCAGATGATACAGCCGGCGTGTTTTTATCAACCGCTCATCCATGCAAATTCCCGGATGTATTTACCGAACAGATTGCACACGAAATAACCATACCCGAACAAGTAAAAGAACTGGAACAAAAAGAGAGCAAAGCAGTAAGTTTAGGCACCGGTTTTGACGAATTTAAAAGATATTTGCTGGAAAATAATTAGCATGAGCAAACGCAGCATCCGGGCTTTTATATTTTTTATTGTTTGTGTAATAGGTATAAGCAGTTGTAAAAACCAGCGCCCGTTTAATGGCCGCGAGTGGAACGATGGCGATGGCATCGATTTCCCGAAGCGCTATATGATGGTGGATGATCTGCTGGCCAACCACAAACTAAAGGGCCTTACCTATAAGCAAGTTATTCTTTTATTAAAATACCCGCAGCGCAACAGCCATACCGACCGGAGTTTCTACTACGATATCACATTAAAAATGAGCGGCATTGATACGG
>CBFGNE010000041.1:0-11928 GCA_965649995.1 uncultured Mucilaginibacter sp. | reverse complement strand
AATAAATTCAGCACCTACAGCCAAATCCCAAACAATCCCAATAGTTTATCAAATAACAACGTGCTATCCATATCGGGAGACGGCAACGGCGATAATATTTGGATAGGCACCGATGGCGGCGGCCTTAATTTATTCAACCGGAAAACAAAAACCTTTGTGCATTACCGCCAAAATAGTAACAGCGCCCGTTCTGTAAGCAACGATTACATAATGGCCATTGTGCAAATAGATGAAAACCTGATGGCGCTGGGGTACCATATTGGCGGGTTCGACCTGTTCGATAAAAGAACGGGCATTTTTAAGCATCACATGCCGCAGGCAAACAACCCTAACAGCCTCTCCCTGTCGGATGTTAATAATTTGTGTAAAGCCCGCGATGGCAGTATATGGATAGGTACCTGGAAAGGGGGGCTTAATCATTACAATGTTAAAACAGGTGTTTTTTCACACTACCGCAATAAACCCGGAGATGGCAACAGCATAGCAAGCGATATCAGCAATATTATATTTGAGGATAAGCAAGGCAATATATGGGTGGGTACCGATAGCGGGCTGGATATGCTGGATATTAAAAGCGGCCGTTTTACGCATTATAAACATGATGAAGGAAATAAGCACAGCCTATCAACCAACACTGTAGAAGCTATTGCCGAGGCGGGCAACGGAGATATGTGGATAGGCACCAACGGCGGCGGGCTAAACTATTTAAACAGGCGCACCCAAACGTTTACCGCATACACCGAAAACGATGGCTTGCCCAACAATACGATTTATAACATTTTAAAAGACCGTAGAGGTAATTTATGGCTTAGCACCAACAAGGGGCTATGCCGGTTCGACCCTAAAACCAAAGCAACCAGGAACTACGGTGTTTCCGACGGGTTGCAGGGAGATGAGTTTAAAGGGCATTCCAGTTTTCAAACGGAGGATGGCGAGATGTTTTTTGGCGGCGTAAACGGTTTCAGTTCCTTTTATCCCGATAGTTTAAAAGACAATAGCTTTATTCCACCTGTGTATGTTACCAATTTTGAGATATTTAACAAAACGGTTGTTGCCGGCGGCGAAAAATCGCCACTGCAGAAAGACATCAGTGAAACAAGCACTTTAAACCTATCCTACAAGCATTCGGTATTTACGTTTGAGTTTGCAGCCCTTAATTATACCTTCCCCGAAAAAAACAAGTACGCCTACAAGCTGGAAAACTTTGATAAAGACTGGAACTATGTTGGCGCCAAGCGAACAGCCACCTATACCAACCTGGACCCCGGGACATATACTTTTAGGGTAATAGCATCAAATAACGATGGCAAATGGAACAATAAGGGCACTTCTATCGCCATTTATATCAAGCCACCTTTTTGGCTTACCTGGTGGTTTAAATTAGTGGCAGGTTTACTATTTGTTTTTAGCGGGCCGGCGTTTTACTTTATACGCACGCATACTATTAAAAAACAGAAAACCGAACTGGAGCGCCAGGTTAAAGAACGTACCGCGCAATTGGCACGCGCCATAGAAGTTGAAAAGAAATTGGCTCTGGAGGCCGAGGAAGCTAACCGGGCTAAAAGTATATTTTTAGCTACCATGAGCCATGAGATACGGACGCCAATGAATGGGGTGATTGGCATGGCAGCCCTGCTTGGCGAAACCCCTTTGGATAACGAGCAGCGGGCCTTTACCGAATCTATACAAACCTGCGGAGAAGACCTGCTGGCGGTGATCAACGATATTTTAGATTTCTCTAAAATAGAATCGGGTAATATGGAGCTGGAAGAAAAGGACTTTAGCTTGCGTACCTGTATTGAAGAAGTTTTTGATGTATTTACAATAAAAGCGGCCGATCTAAAGCTCGATTTGGTTTACCACATAGGATACGATGTGCCTGCCCAGATAATCGGGGATAGTTTAAGGCTGAGGCAGGTGCTCATTAATTTAATAAGCAACGCTATTAAGTTTACAAAGAAGGGAGAAATTTTTGTGAACGTGCGCTTAATAAGCATTTCGGATAATAATCAAATCGAACTGGGTTTCGATATAAAGGACACCGGCATCGGTATCCCTGCCGATAAGCTGCACCGCTTGTTCAAAGCATTTTCGCAGGTAGATTCTTCAACAACCCGGCAGTATGGCGGCACTGGCCTTGGCCTGGTTATAAGCGAGCAACTGGTGAGGCTAATGGGTGGCCAAATTAGCGTAGAAAGCGAAATTGGCAAGGGCAGTACGTTCCGCTTCTCTATCCATTCGCAAAAAAGCATGCTGTTGGAACCAGCCCACGAAAATTACGACATGAATGGTTTTGCTAATTTTAAAATTTTGGCTGTTGATGATAACGACACCAATTGCCGGATTTTAAAGGGCCAACTGGAACAATGGAAGTTGAACCCGGTGATTGTAAAATCGGGCGAAGAGGCACTTAAAGCCTTATCAGAGGCGAATGATTTTAAGTTGGTAATTACCGATATGCAAATGCCATCGATGGATGGTATACAACTGGCAACCATAATCCGCAGCAAATACCCCGAATTGCCAATTATGCTGTTAAGTTCGGTAAACTACATTTTGCATAAGGATCATCCAACCCTTTTCTGCTCCATATTAACCAAGCCGGCAAAGCAACATATTTTATTTAAACACATTGTAAAGGAACTTAGCAGGCAGGTAAATTCGGCAGTTGGCGAACAGCAACAACCCGACACGCTGAAACGGGCGTTGCCGGAGAATTTTTCGGAAATGTACCCCTTAAATATTTTGGTAGCCGAAGACAACCAAATGAACCAGAAATTGATCATGAAAGTTTTGAGCAAACTGGGGTATGAGGTTGACCTGGCTGCAGATGGCCTGGAAGCTTTGGATTTGGTGAATAAAAAAGAATTCGACATTATTTTAATGGATGTACAAATGCCAAAAATGGACGGGTTGGAAGCCACGCAAATAATAAAAAAACGTTTCCCAAACCGGCCGGCTATTATAGCTATGACAGCCAACGCGCTGCCTGCCGACCTGAAGATTTGTATGGATGCCGGCATGGACGATTATATAAGCAAGCCATTTAAATTGGAAGGCCTGGTAAGTATGCTGGAAAAATGGGCGCCGGTTAGTTAACCATCAGGCATATCAATCCGCAAAAAATGACCTAACCATTACCTGCGGTAATGCGATGCTGTGCATATTGCGTTATGGAAATTGGGATAGATAGTTTTGCTTCGGCCATGTATGGTACCAGTACGCTCAGCAGCGCCGATGCCATGGAACAGCTATTGGAACGCATAGTACGTGCCGACCAGGCAGGGCTTGATGTGTTCGGCATTGGCGAGCATCATAAAAAAGAATTTCTTGATGCCGCAACGGCAGTAATCCTGGCTGCCGCCGCGGCACTCACCAGCCGCATCAGGCTTACCAGCGCGGTAACCGTACTAAGCGCGGCCGACCCCGTACGTGTTTTCCAGCAGTTTGCAACACTGGATCTGATATCTAAAGGCCGGGCCGAAATGGTAGTTGGCCGCGGCTCCTCGGTGGAAGCCTATCCGCTGTTTGGCTTTGAGCTTAACGATTACGATGCCTTGTTTCGCGAGAAACTGGACCTGCTGCTGCAAATACGCGATAATGAATTTATAAACTGGTCGGGCAAGTTCCGGGCTGCTATACCTGGGCTGCCGGTTTATCCGCGGCCGCTGCAGGATAAAATGCCAATTTGGCTTGGCGTAGGTGGCACGCCCGAATCTTTTGCAAGGGCGGGTACGCTGGGTTTGCCCTTAATGGTGGCTATTATAGGTGGTAACACATCCCGTTTTCGCCCGCTGGTTGACCTTTACCGCGAGGCCGGCGCCCGCGCCGGTTTTACGCCCGAACAACTAAAGGTAGGTTTACATTCCCCTGGATACGTAGCCGAAACCGGCGAACATGCCCTAAGCGAATATTACCCCGGTTATGCCGAACTATGGACCAAACTTGGCCGCGAACGTGGCTGGCCGCCCGTTACCCGTACACAGTTTGACCAGTTGGTTGGCCCGCAAGGTGTTTTAGTAGTGGGTGGCCCGGAGCAGGTTGCAGAAAAATTGATCCGCCATAGTGAAGCCCTCGGTGGTGTAGACCGCTTTACATTCCAGATGGATAACGCCGGGCTTACACATGTGCAGTTAATGCGGTCGATAGAATTGATTGGCGAAAAAGTGATCCCGCTGGTGAATAATGGATAAATGTAATGGTTGTCTTGACGGATTGCCCGGATGCGTAACCACCTTATACGCCGCTGCCTTTGCGTGTGGGATGCCGAAATAAATTCGGCAAGGCGTGGTTGTTTTAAGTTTTCTTAATTGTTATGGGCACACACTGTATTACCGCCGAGGCAAAATAGTTTTAACGCCATCCGCGCCTGCTATTATCGCTTTGGTTGCCAGTTGATAAAATAAAGAGTGCTCTACCACACCGGGGAACATTTTAACCTGTATATTAAGTTCCTTCGGGTTGGGCAATTCGGTAAAATATACATCCACCAGCATATTGCCGTTGTCGGAAATAAGGGCACCGTCTTTTTGAGTGCTTATCCGCTGGGTAATAGTAGCAAGTGGAAATAGGGCCGCCAGCTTTGCAAGCACAATTTGCAGGGCCTGCGGGAGTATCTCGATCACCAGCGGATAGGTAGCATTTAATTGCTTTGCAAATTTACCTTCATCGCCCAGCAGTACAAATTCATCCGCCATCGATGCCAGCGCCTTTTCGGTAGTATGGATACCGCCACCACTCTTCAGCGCGTTCAGTTCTGCGTCGAACTGGTCGCAGCCATCAAAGTAAATATCCAGTTTATTGAGCAGGGCGGGCTGCTGTATGCGCAAACCATGGGTGCTTAACAGCTGCGTGGTTTTAAAGGACGATGATGTAAAATTAAGCGTGGCTGCAAGCGCAGGTTTGGCAGCCAGTAAATTTACCAAATGTGCTATAGTACTGCCCGCCCCCAAACCAATAGTTTGATTGGGTTTTATTAAACTTAGCGCCGCTTTAGCTGCTTCCAATTTATAGTCTGCCATGGATGCTAAGATACGTTAAATCAATTTGCAGTTTGGAGCCGGTTACCATTACCCCAGCGTCCATTCCGGCCGTTCGAAGTGGCAGGTGTAGCCGTATGGGTTTTTTTGCAGGTAGTCCTGGTGTTCGGCTTCGGCGTTCCAAAAATTGCCTGCGGGTACCACTTCAGTAACAATTTTGCCGGGCCAAATGCCCGAGGCATCCATTTCGGCTATAAGCTGATTAGCAGTTTCGTGCTGCGCCTCGTCCAAATAAAAAATAGCAGAGCGGTAAGACATGCCCACATCGTTCCCCTGCCTGTTGCGGGTGGTAGGGTTATGTATCTGGAAGAAATATTCCAACAGTTTACGGTAGGATATCACAGATGGGTCGAAAATAACTTCTATCCCTTCTGCATGGGTACCATGGTTGCGGTAAGTGGCGTTGGGTACATCGCCGCCGGTATAACCTACAACGGTTTTAATAACGCCCGGCTGTTGCCTGATGAGTTCTTCTACGCCCCAAAAGCAGCCGCCGGCCAATATGGCTTTTTCAGTATTCATATTCGTTTTTATAAATAAAATCGGAGAACCGATAAATTGTTTGTTGCCCGAAGTTAAAGATAATTATGATGAGCGGGCAGAGGGAGAATGGGTTATTGCACAGGGGTGACAGGGTTAGCTTTTAACGGATGCAGCGCACCCATTCTGTACATTTCTATAAATTCCTTGAAATTCGGGTTCAGACAATCAGCGATAGGGATTGCAGTGAAAACCCCGGAATGCAGCCCCCACTTCTATCAGTGGGACGGAATGAGGAGTTGTAGCGGAAAGCCCGGGCCGTAGGCATCGCCCTAATGCGGGTGGTTATAACGGGATTGAAAGTTGCAAATCCGTATAGCATTGCGGCTAAACCCCTCCCTGCCTTTGCCCGCAATCCACTCCGCCCCTCCCCAAGGAGGGAATTGAAAAACAAACTACTCTGCTTCCTGCCTAAACCTCTCTAACAGCTTGTTTACATCCAGTTTGGCATCCAGGTCTTCGGCATCGGTGGTATCGTCTTCGTCGGCATCGGTTTGGAAGGCTTCGGGGGTGTAGGTGAATATTTTCCAGGCTTTGTCGTGGTATTCTAAGGCGGTGAGGCTTTCTACCCAGTCGCCACTGTTGAGGTATAGCACGCTGCCGGTTTGTTCGGTAGAGTGTATTTCACGGATCTCGGCGTGGTGAATGTGCCCGCAAATTACATAGCTATATTCTTTTTCCACGGCCAGGTCGGCAGCGGTTTGCTCAAAAGCGTTGATGAATTTTACGGCATCTTTAAACCGGGCTTTCACTTTTTGCGAGAAGCTCATTTTTGGGCGGCCCATAGCTGTGAGAAACCAATTTGTTATACTGTTGATGATGATAAGGGTATCGTAACCAACGGCGCCCAGCTTGGCCAGCCATTTGGAGTGCTGCATGGTAACATCAAACACGTCGCCATGGAATATCCAGGCTTTTTTGCCGTCGATATTTAAAACTACTTTATTGAGGAGCTGGAAGGTGCCGAGGTCGAAATCGGTAAACTTGCGCAGCATTTCATCGTGGTTGCCGGTGAGGTAATAAACGGGGATGCCTTCGGTAACAAATTTGAGGATGCGGCGCACCACTTTCATGTGTGTTTCGGGCCAGTACGATTTGCTGAACTGCCATATATCAATAATATCGCCGTTGAGGATAAGCATTTTTGGTTTAATGCTTTTCAAATATTTCAGGAGTTCTTTGGCGTGGCAGCCGTATGTGCCCAAATGCACATCAGATATGATAACGATATCAACTTCTCTTTTGGCCATTCAATTTAGGGGGTAATTGTGCAGCCCGGTAAAAAATACCGGTATAAAACAGGGGGGGTGCTTTGGGGCAGGCGGTTATTCGTCGTCCTCGTCTTCATTAACTTTTAGTTCGTAAGGGCTCAGGTAAAATGCGCCAAGCAGTACCAGCAATCCAACTACAAACAAGTACGCAAATTCAAAATTCATTTTGTATTGTTTTTACAAATATCCTATTATCAAATAATTATACTGTTAAGACTATGTTAAATGTAAAAGGTTTCAATGAGAAAAAAATTTATTTTTATTGAGAATAACAGTGTTCCAGCTCTTTGCATATAAATTTCCGGCCACCATAATGGCAGCGCTTAAAAGCCAGAGCCAGTACCCGAGCCCATAAGCGGTAATTTTACTGTAATTCCCCGCTTCATCTTTCATTATTTGGTTGAATAATAGAAAAGAAAGCGCTATTAAAACGGCTGCAATACTTGCAAATATAGAGAGCTTAGGGTTGTTGTATACTGTAAACCAGGATGTAAATATAAATGGGTTAGCAAGCCACGTTAACGCGGCACCGCCACTTAAAACGCCAATTATTCCCCCTACCAAACACCCAATTCCGATAGAATCGCAGTTGGCTTCGGTACAGTAACCGGTTTGTGTTAGCGAGGCCAGATATACTCCGCAGCTTATAAACCGTAGCCAGTTATTAAAAGCGGTTAAAGATGGCTTAGCTGTTTGCATTTAAGCTTTTATTTATCCGCTCCAATTGATCCAAATGATGCTGTAAATGTATACGGATAAACTTAAACCATTGTTCGGCGTTCAGCATACCTAAACGCGGGTGCTCCCATTTGGCGCGCAGCGGGGCGTCGGGCAATAGCTTAGCCGCTTCCTCCACCCGTTTGCGCACTTTTACAATAAGGTTTTTGGCTTCTTCTACTGTAATTTTCTTCGGTGCCATTTTTGCGGCGACTGATTTGGGTATCTTTACTTTAAAAGGCGGGAAGTTACCGGTAAGCATGAGGTAGTACCCCCAAAGGTTCATGCCTTTTTTAGTAGGCGGGCAGTTGTTGTGCGTACAACGCTCCAAAGCAATAGTGGAACCCAGGCTGGCCTTCATAATATGATCATACACTTCAGCATAGCTCCAGCCGCCCATGGCCGGAGTGGTGGCGAAGGCCTCTTCGGTAAAACCGTCCAGTTGGTTGCGGTAGCTATCCAATGCGGCATCAATGTTGCGGCGTTCTTTGGCGATGTTCATAATGGTAAAGATGAAGATAAAAAAGAATTATTGCGAAAGAAAGGCGATCCGGTAGGAGCAAAAGGCCGTTCTACAACATTAAAGTTAACTCTTTTAAATGGCTTATCTGCACCGGCACATCTTCAGGTTTATCTAAGCCGAGCGGGTTAAAATAAATGGCATCCATCCCAAAGCCCAATGCGCCGCGGATATCAGCCTCGATGCTGTCGCCTATCATTAGGCTTTCTTCTTTGGTGGCACCGGCCAGGCCGATAGCGTGCTGGAAGATGAGCGGATCGGGTTTGTTAACGCCAACCACCTCGGAGATGATGATGTTTTGGAAATATTTCACCAAATCAGTGCCGTTAACTTTTAGCGTGGTGGAATCCTTAAAACCGTTGGAGATAAGGTGCAGGGTATACTTCGACTGCAAATACGCCAATGTTTCGTGCGCATGGGGGAACAGGTTAGTTTTGGTAGGGCAGAGGTCTACGTAGGCGTCCTCAAAATCGGCAGGCATCAAATTTGGGTGTAAGCCCAACTCTGTAAAGGTTGATTTGAAGCGGGCATCGCGCAGTTCGTCTTTGGTGATCTCGCCCAAATGGTATTGCGCCCAAAGGCGGTGGTTGTGCCGGGTGTACGTTTCTATAAACAAGTCGGCAGAGTGCAGCCCGATATCTTTTAAATTGTAAGTGCCGTAAAGCTCGTGCAGGGTTTCTTCGGCGTTCTTGTCAAAATCCCAGATGGTGTGGTCGAGGTCGAAGAAAAGGTGGGTGTATTTTTTCATCAATGCAGGTAACTATAACGATGCTTAGATGGAGTTAACTTAAATTCTCTGTTGGAAATGGCTGTGAATTATTCTGCCCTTCTGCTAAGCATCATCAATTAAAGGGCTTAAATTAGTAGCCTTGGTAAAGTTATGAGAAAAATAATAGCACTTCTTTATTTATTGTTTTCGGTTGGGGATGTTTACGCTCAAAATCCTGGCGATAAAGGTAACAAGATAGCCGATACGATTACAGCAAGCGCATCACCATACATTTTAGGGTGGTATAAGATCGATCCTGAAAAGAAGACTATTGCGACATACACCATGACGGGGGGCACCACTCCTGAAGGCGTAATGTGGGATGGATACACATATGTGCAAGATAAAACCATAAACTATAAAAAAACTACGCTTATCTTATTTGGTGACCTGAATTTATTTAAAGAGAACTTTCCAATCAAAGAGGATTTAAAAAATTTAAGGGCGTTATACAGCCGGTATGGCTATGCAATCCTGAAATCTCAAAAGGCAATCTATTTTTACAACATAGCCAGGAACGAAGTCAAAAGTGTAGACATCTCTGGCTTCACGGCCATAACGGATAGCATTTACACAGATAAAACTGCCGCATTGTTTGCAATTTATAATGAAAAGTTAGAGAAAATTACGGGTGATGCGCTTTTAGATGCCGCATCGTTAAAGCATTTGGCAAGAGACTACTATACCGATAAAAACGGACTGTACCTGCTCAATAAACATTATCGCCCAAGGCTGGAAAAAGAAACCTTCGAAGCCTTGAAAGTTGAGGATAGCGAGGGCATGGCCGGAACTTCATTGGTGTCGGCCAATTATTTTATTTATAACAGTCATGTTTATGGTATAAGCGACCAAGTGAACAGGCTTACGCTTAATGCCGATAAACTGACAGAAATTAAATGGAACGACGAAACTTATTCACTTACAGATGGTGAACACTCGTATGAGAAGGGTGGCGGTAACGATTACTCTGAAACCAACAGGCCGTCGCTGGAGTGGTTGAAAACAACTATTGAATACTTTAAAGAAAAGCATATTAGTATAGAAACCGTGCTCCCTTTTCGTTTGCATTTATTTGAACGGGGGACTGATTCTTTATATATGCCCCTAAGTAATGGAAATTTTAAGTATGATTATGCAAAGGAAAAGAGCGGTTTCCTGATAAAAACCTCCGATGGCTATTACCGGCCTTACGACCCACGGAAAATTCCACAAAAAATAGAGCAACTAACCATTTTTAACCGGCTTACCAAACAGGATGAGCCGTTTGATATAGCCAAATTTAAGAACCCTGCCGAAACTGTCATTATTTATGATAATCAGCTTTATATAAATGGCTATAACTCTAATAAGGCAATAGATATAGGCAATTTGCGGCCTATAGGGAAAACGGGCTATTTAACAGATGGCAAGTTGCTGATTTGCCCTTTTGGGGAGTCTAGCTCGTATAGCACAATTGATGGTGAAGTGGTACATGATTTTAAAAGTATAATACGGGGCGTGGATATTTCTAAACTGTCCATCATTAGTAACAGTCGCCTAACCGACGGCACCTACATTTATAACGGCGCTACGGTTATTCCGATTAAAACTTTGGGTATGAAATTGAAGATATTCCCCGATAAGTTATGAATTTAAATCGTAAATCTAAAATCATAATTCGTAAATCCCCTACACTTTCTCCCCAAACGCCAAATCTCCCGCATCGCCCAAGCCCGGCACTATATAACTCTTACTCGTCATTTCCTCGTCCACAGCGCAAACCCAAATTTTTGCTTTGGGCAGGTTGGCCCGTACGTGGGTGATGCCTTCGGAACTGGCAATAACGGCGGCTACGTGCAGTTCGGCAATATCGTATTGGGCTATCAGTTCCTTACAAACATTTACTACGCTTTGCCCGGTGGCCAGCATGGTATCTATCATTATTAAAACCTTGCCGTCCAGGTTGGGGGTGCTAATATGGTCTACCTGTATGGTAAAGCTGCCACTCTTTTTGGTTTTGCGGCAGGCGGTAATAAAGGCGGATTCTGATTGCTCAAAAAAATCCATAAACCCCTGGTGAAAGGGCAGCCCTGCACGCAGGATGGTGGCCAATACAGGTTGCTGTGCAGGTACGTTTATGTTGCAGGTGCCCAAGGGCGTTTGTACTTCCCTGGTTTCGTATTTTAAAGTTTTGCTGATCTCGTAAGCAAGGATAGCGCCAAGCTTTTCCTGGCTGCGGCGAAAGCGGGCGCGGTCCAATTGGGTGGCAACATCGCGCATATCGGCGAGGTACAGGTTGGCTATGCTATCGGTTTTATTGAGGGTGAAAATCATTCTTAAAATTAAAGTTTTTATATAAAACAGTCTATTTTATTTTTTGCAGCGAAGCCAAAATATTGATGAGTAGAATTTTTACTTGATTATATGTAGTTAACTACGTAGATTTGTACGTAAATTAATTATTATGAACGCCCCAACACAAATAAATAGCTTAAACAACAGCTATTGCGAAGAGATCATCAACATTATCCTCCCCATACAGCAAATAGAATTTAACGTGCCGGTAACGCTTGAAGGGCAACCCGACCTGCTGGATATTGAAACCAATTACCACCAAACGGGAGGCAATTTTTGGGGGGCATTTCACAATGGCGAATTGGTTGGCACCATTGGTATTATTGCAATAGGCAATAATGCCGGCGCTTTGCGCAAAATGTTTGTGCGGAAAGAATACCGGGGCAAAGAATTGGGTATAGCGCAACTGTTGTTAGATACCTTAATAGCGTATTGCGAACAAAACCAGATAAACGCTATTTATTTAGGAACCGTTGATATGTTAAAGGCCGCCCACCGTTTTTACGAAAAAAATGGATTTACCCAGTTGGTCAAAACAGCGTTGCCCCAGTCGTTCCCATTGATGGGGGCCGATACTATTTTTTATGAGTTATATTTGAACAATTAGCCAGGGCAACAAATGAACGTTATAGACGAGTCGGGGATTTTAGCTATTTCTACAAGGCTGCAACGCCTTGCCGATACCCTTCGTAAGGATGGTGTGCTTATTTACAAAGCAAATAATATCGATTTTGAACC